>NZ_JBFULQ010000589.1:0-3208 GCF_054049815.1 Mesorhizobium sp. P5_C1
AGCGGCGATCTCGGTGAATTTCAGCCGACGGGCGATGAGGGCCTTGTCGAAGCGGTCGGCGATCTCGCCGCCAAGGGCTGACAAGAGCAGGAAGGGAGCCATGAAGACGGCACCGGCCAGGGTGACCAGTGATGCCGCCTTGTCCGCCGCCAGCGTGAACAGAATAAGGAACACCAGCGTGTTCTTCAGGAAATTGTCGTTGAAGGCAGACAGGAACTGCGTCCAGAAGAGAGGCGCAAAGCGCCGTGTCATCATCAGATGACTGTTCGTATGATTGTTCGGAGCGATGTCCATGGCGGCGACTTCCATTGGGCAAGGCCGTTGAAGTCCTGGTCCGATTAGTCAACGGTCTTACGCGGTTTGAGCGTAGTGGTAGCGGAAACCCGGTTACACTTCGTTACTGCGGTTGACGTCCATCAGCAGTGTCTCGGTCTTGCCGTCCTCCAGCCGGTTGATGAAACGGCTTGGGTCTTCCGCTTCTGACGATCGAGCTCTGCACGAGCACGATCGCCGCCATCGCATGGAACCTTGGCGGCAAATCATGCTCTCATCAAGGTGGATGCCGCCCACCGTCTTCGAGGCCGCGATGGCGAAACTGGCCGTGGTGAACGCTTCCCGGGTGCTTGAGTTCATGGGCGCTTAGTTGTTGGTGGCCATCGATATGATCCTTTCGTTTCAGCCTTAAGCCGGGTCGCTGGTGGTCTGTTTCAGGCCGGATACAATCAAGCCGACTTGCCGACAGCGTTTCCGTCAGCCGTTCGAGCTTCGCGCCGGCGCATGGTTCGCCCGACGAACGAAATTTTAATGTAAATGAAGCGTAATCCCGGTCATTAAAATGATGCGTATGTGTTGGGGTTGCGCATGCCGGAATATTCGTCCTTCATCCGTTCGGTCCGGGCCCGCTATATTTCAGGGTTGCTGATCTTTGCGCTGGCTTCCGCCGCCATCGTGATCGCGCTCGATCGGGTCAATTCCTTTCGTCATGACATCGATGCGCTAAGCAGCAACCTCGTCGTTTTCACCCGCGACCTGCGCAACGCGACCAGCTTTGCCGAGACGACCGGTACTGCATGGCGGGCGGAGACGCGCGATGCCCTCACCTCATCGGCGCGGGGTCATTCGGAGCGCCTGACCGGCGAGATCGAAACGCTGACCGCCCAGCTTGCCGCGATCAAGCCGCGCCTTTCGGTCAAGACCATCAACGAGCTCGAAACCGCTTCCGTCAACGGCGACCTGTTCTGGTCGCCGCGCGACATGGTGCGCAACTTCAACCTGATGTCGATGGCGCAGAAGGTCGATGAATGGAGCTATCGCGAAATCCGCAACCAGAATGACCTGTTCGCCCAGCCCATGCTGGTCCGCGTCCGCACCGCCATGGACGACGAGCGCCATCTGGCCGATGTCTCCAGCGACAGGCTATTGCTGTGGGCGAGCGGCATCCTGTTCGCCGCCCTTGCCATCGTCGCCTTCTGGATCTTCCGCCCGATGGAAGTGGCCATCCGCCGCGCCTTTGCCGAATCCGCCGAATCCCTGTTCAAGGCCGAGGCCGCCGACCGCGCCAAGTCTGAATTCCTGGCCAATATGAGCCACGAAATCCGCACGCCGATGAACGGCGTGCTCGGCATGGCCGAGCTGCTGGCCAAGACCGACCTGACCGCGCGCCAAAAAACCTTCACCGACGTCATCGTCAAATCCGGCAACGCGTTGCTCACCATCATCAACGACATCCTCGATTTCTCCAAGATCAATGCCGGCCAGCTGACCCTCGATCCGGCTCCCTTCCGTCTCTCCGAGGCGGTCGAGGACGTAGCGACGCTGGTGTCGGCGCGCGTCGCCGAGAAGAACCTCGAACTGATCGTGCGTGTCGACCCGCGGCTGCCGGCCTATGTCATCGGCGACGCCGGACGGTTCCGGCAGATCGTCACCAACCTGCTCGGCAATGCGGTAAAGTTCACCGAAAAGGGTCACGTGCTGATCGATGTCGGCGGCGAGATCGTCAACGACGTGGTCCAGCTCAAGGTCCGCGTCGAGGACACCGGCATCGGCATACCGGCCGAAAAACTGCAGAACGTTTTCGAGAAATTCGCCCAGGTCGACGGGTCGTCGACCCGCCGCCACGAGGGCACTGGCCTTGGCCTCGCCATCGCCGCGCGCCTCGTCGATCTGATGGCGGGCAAGATCGGCGTCGAGAGCGAGATCGGCCGCGGCTCGGTGTTCTGGTTTGCGGTGCCGCTGCCGGCGCACCACGCCGTGGCGCGCGACGAAATCGTGCCGGTCGACGTCACCGGCGCGCGCGTGCTGGTCATTGACGACAATCCGGTCAACCGCGAGATCCTGCTCGAGCAGCTCAGAAGCTGGAGCTTCGACTGCGCCGCCGCCGAAAGCGGCGCCGTGGGCCTAGCCTTCCTCGATCGCGCTTTCCAGCTGGGAGCCGCCGTCGACTGCATCATCCTCGACTACCAGATGCCGGGCATGAACGGCGCCGATGTTGCCAGGGCCATCGCTTCCGACAGCCGGCTGGCTTCCATTCCGGTGGTGTTGCTGACCTCGGTCGACCAGGTCGATTTCGGCAAGATGATCATCGACTTCGGCATCGCCGCGCACCTGACCAAGCCGGCGCGTTCCGCTGTCCTGCTCGGCACCGTCATCTCGGTCATCCAGAGGGCTCGCTCGCAGGTCGGCAAGGCCCAGTTCGTCCGCGAACCGATCGTGCCGATTCCCCCGGCTGCGCCACCCGCTTTCACCGTTATCCGCGGCCCGGCGATACCGGTTGCCGCGGCACCGGAATCGACGGCTACGCTGAACGGTCCGATCGACATCCTCATTGCCGAGGACAACGACGTGAACCAGTTGGTTTTCGGCCAGATCCTCAACGGCCTTGGCCTCAGCTATCGCATCGCCGGCAACGGCCGCACGGCGGTCGAGATGTACCGGGCGCTGCGCCCCAGGCTGATCCTGATGGACGTCTCGATGCCAGAGATGAACGGCTACGAGGCGACCCGCGCCATCCGTGCGATGGAGACCTCGTCGGGCACGCACATCCCGATCATCGGCGTTACCGCGCACGCGCTGAAGGGCGATCGCGACAAGTGCATCGAGGCCGGCATGGACGACTATCTGCCCAAGCCGGTTTCACCCGACCGCCTCGGCACCAAGATCGGCACCTGGCTCAGCGAGACGGTGGTGGCGAAGACGGCTTAGCCCGCAG
>NZ_JBFULQ010000590.1:0-3203 GCF_054049815.1 Mesorhizobium sp. P5_C1
GCCTGGGCATAGCTTTCGCCTGGCCGGGTAACATCGAAGTGCACGATGTGCATCCCGACGTCCGACGCTCCTTTGACGTTCTTGGCCTGGTCGTCCACGAACACGCAATCCGAAGGGGCAAGGCCAAGCCCGTCGAAGACGAACCCGTAAGCGCGCGGGTCGGGTTTCAGGATTTTTGTGTACGTCGCGTCGACGATCAGGTCGAACATCTGAAGGAATGGAAGCTTGGACCGAAATCCCGCGCCATAGAACAGATCGAGCTCATTCGACAGGATGGCAAGCTTCTTACCCGCGTCCTTGGCAACCTCAATCGCGCGCAACGCCTCTGGTCTGATCATCAGCTGCGGATCATCACCCCGGATGCGCTGGAGGAACACGGGGAGTTCATCCCAGGTCTCGCCGAGGAGCTTGCCGGTCTCGCGTGCCCGCGTGTACCAGTAGTCCCGTTCGGTGATTGCCCCGGACTGCATCTGTYGCCACAACGCGTCGCCATCGGTGTCGAAGGGGCCCATCCAGTCAAGGGTGCCTGCAGGCAGTCCCAAGGCGGCCTCGTTCAGGCGCTGGGTTTCAAAGACCGTTTTCGAGATCACACCGCCGAAATCGAGGACAAGCGCACTACGGCGTTCAGGCATCAAGAAGATCCTTCGTTGCACGCAGGATGCTCGGATGAGGTTCAGCGCCGATTGCGCGAGATATTTCCACCGAAGCCCCGACTACGAGCCGTGCGGCTTTCAACTGCCTGTCCTTCGTCATTCGAGATGCGACACCGGCGATCGCCACCGATCCAAAAGCGTCGCCACTGCTGGAAAAGATCGGCGCGGCCACACCGCTCGATTCCACTTCAAAAGACCCAGGCGCAAAGGCGAAGCCGCGATTCCTGATTTGGTCCAATTGCGCCCGCAATTCCTCTTCGTCGACCACGGTATTTTTCGTGTACCTGACCAATTCTCCCTCGGCAAAAACCCCGTCGCGGACCTCAGGCGCGGCGAACGCCAGAAACGCCAGACCAGATGCGGTCGCGTGAAAAGGCAGCAATTGCGACGGGTTCACCCAGACACGGGTCGATCTCTTCGGCTCCGTCACCGCAACCGTGCTCATTGCGGTCTCGGCCGCCAGTGTGGCGTGCGCGGTTTCTTCCATCTCCTCGGCAAGCCTGTCGAGCACGGGATTGATGAATGACAGGAGCGGGAAACTAGCTTCTCTAACCCGAGCCAGCCTGAGTACGGCAATCCCCAGGCGGTATTTCTTGGTTTCCGCATGCTGTTCCACAAAGCCGTTGCGAATAAGCGCAACAAGGATCCGAAGAGTCGTTGCTTTGTCGACTTTGGACTTTCGGGCGAGGTCGCTCAGGCCCCATTCCGGTTCCTGCACGGTAAAATATGAAAGTAGATAAAGCGCCCTATCGACGCTTTTCATCATTGGAACTGTTTCCCCAGGTCCGGATTTCGGMACGATTTCCTCTCCTCGATGAGTGCTACTTGACAGAACTTCAAACCTAATGCAAGCTTTTTAAACTGATGGTGACAATAATGAACCGCGAAACGACGGTCAAGCCATAATGGGAAATCCGAATGAATTTGCCTCAAAACGCTCGTCCCGCTGGCTCGGTCTATCTGACCGCTGAAGGCAGCCCGCGACACCATTCCGATTTAGCGTGACTGAGAACGACTCGGAACCGACCGTAAGGACAACCAATGGATCAAATCCAGATCGACCAGCTTCGGGGGCTTTCAGTTCCGGAGCAAGGGCTTTTCATCGACGGAAAAGCGCGCAAGGCCCTGAAAGGCGGGACGCGCGAGGTGATATCGCCGCTTGATGGGTCAATCCTTACGCGCCTCGCTGAAGCCGAAGAAGGCGATATCGACCTGGCGGTGGCGAGTGCCAGGGCGAGTTTCGACCGTGGATTATGGTCGAGGGCTGCGCCGGCCGAACGCAAGAAGGTGATGCACCGCATCGCCGAACTGATCGAAAAGAATGCGCTCGAACTGGCCGTGCTCGGAGTCCGCGACAACGGCACCGAAATCTCAATGGCGATAAAGGCGGAGCCTGGAAGCGCAGCAAACACGTTCCGCTACTACGGCGAGTTGATCGACAAGGTCTACGGCGAAATCGCCCCGACGGCCGCTTCGGTTCTCGGCCTGGTTCATCATGAGCCGGTCGGCGTTGTTGGCGTGATTGTTCCGTGGAATTTCCCGATGATGATCGGAGCATGGAAAATCGCTCCCGCGCTGGCGGCCGGAAATTCGGTTGTCGTAAAGCCGGCTGAGGTCGCATCACTTACCTTGCTGCGTTTGGCGGAGATCTGTTCGGAGGCTGGCCTGCCGCCCGGCGTCTTCAATGTGGTCACCGGGCAGGGTTCCGTCGTCGGCGCCGCACTCGGACTCCACAATGACGTCGATGTGCTGGCTTTCACGGGCTCTGGTCCCGTAGGGCGGAGGCTTCTCGAATATTCCGCCCGATCTAATCTCAAGCGCGTCTATCTCGAACTCGGAGGTAAGTCGCCGAACGTGGTGTTCGCGGACGCACCGGATCTCGATCAGGCAGCCAAGGTCGCGGCCTATGGCATATTCCGTAATTCCGGTCAGGTTTGTGTAGCCGGTTCCCGCCTGCTTGTGGAGCGCGCCATCCACAGTGATTTCGCTCGCAAAGTGGCCGAGTTCGCCTCGAAAATGCGGTTGGGCGATCCTCTCGATCTAAATACCGAGGCGGGAGCGATTGTAAGTGGTGACCAACTCTCCAAGAACCTCGAATTTGTGACAAGGGCCAAGGCCGAAGGCGCCTCGCTACTGACCGGCGGGACCCGAATCCGCGAGGAAACGGGCGGCTTCTTCATGGCGCCGACAGTGTTTGACCAAGTCGCTTCAGACGCAGTCCTTGCCCAGGAAGAAGTGTTCGGCCCGGTGCTTGCGATCACGCCCTTTGACGATGAGGCCGCCGCGGTTCGGATCGCAAACTCGACGATTTACGGGCTGGCATCCGGCGTCTGGACGTCCAACCTCTCGCGCGCCCATCGCATGGTAAGGGCGATCAGGGCCGGCGTCGTCCACGTCAACACATATGGAGGGCCGGACATCACCGTGCCGCTCGGTGGCGTCGGACAATCTGGCAACGGTCACGACTAGTCGCCGCATGCCCTCGATAAATTCCTCAATCTCAAGACAGCGTGGATTCAACTCTGATGACCGAAAACAGTTCCCCAAGGT
>NZ_JBFULQ010000591.1:0-3196 GCF_054049815.1 Mesorhizobium sp. P5_C1
CGCAAGGAACCACGACCGCAACCCGTCATGGACGAGTTATGAAAAGCTCCGCGAGGTCATCGAGAAGCGGATGTTCGGTCAGGTCGAGGACCTCTTGCCGGTCATCAGCTTCGGCTCCAAGCAGGACAGCGTTACGGAAAAACGGCACAACGAATTCGTTCAACGCATGGTCGAGCGCGGCTACACCCAGCGGCAGGTGCGCCGCCTGGTGGACTGGTACATGCGGGTGAACAAGGCGGGCTGAGGGAGCCCGATGGTTCCATGCCGATCTTCATCGACCGTCGCCTGAATCCAAAGGACAAGAGCCTCGGCAATCGCCAGCGCTTCCTCAAGCGTGCCCGCGAGGAACTGAAGCGGAGCATACGAGATCAGATCCGCGCTGGCAGGATCGCAGACGCGGATGCCGAGCACACCGTGCCCATGCCCGAAAGAGGCACAGCCGAGCCGAGCTTCAACAACGCACGCAACAGCGGCAGGCGCCAGCACATCCTGCCGGGCAACAAGCATTTCTCCCCTGGAGACCTGATCCCCAAGCCCGCCCAGGGTGGCGGCGCGGGAGCGTCGTCCCCCGGAAACACGGCGTCTGAAGACGACTTTCGTTTCGTGCTGTCACGCGAAGAGGTGCTCGATCTTTTTTTCGAGGATCTCGAACTTCCGGACATGGTCAAGCTCAACCTCAAGGAAATCCTTGCCTTCAAACCACGCCGGGCTGGTTTCGCCGCTACCGGTTCACCGACCAACATCAATGTTGGGCGCACAATGCGCAACAGCCATGGCCGCCGCATTGCGCTGAGGCGTCCCAAGCAGGCGGAACTGGACGCGGTCCTCCAGGAAATCGCTACGCTTGAGTTGGTGCCATCCAGCGCAGCGGCAAGCCAGCGCATTGCGGCATTGCGCGAGGATCTCGACCGGCTGGAACGCCGCCGCCGGCGAATTGCCTATGTCGATCCGGTCGACATCCGCTTCAACCGCTTCGATCCCCAGCCTGTGCCGAACGCCAACGCCGTCATGTTCTGCCTGATGGATGTGTCCGGCTCGATGGGCGAGCGCGAAAAGGATCTGGCCAAGCGCTTCTTCGTGCTGCTGCACCTGTTCTTGAAACGGCGCTACGACCGCATCGAGATCGTCTTCATCCGCCACACGCACTTGGCACAGGAGGTCGATGAGGACACATTCTTCTACAACACGCAAAGCGGCGGCACTGTCGTTTCCACCGCGCTGGAGGAAATGCATCGCATTATTGAAGAACGTTACCCGGCCCGCGAATGGAATATCTATGCCGCCCAGGCCTCGGACGGCGACAATTTCGCCGGCGATTCCGAGCGATGCAAAGCCTTGCTCAACGGCAAGCTCATGCGGCTGTGCCAGTATTTTGCCTATGTGGAGATCATCGACGAGCGTGAGGCCCATATCTTCCGCACAACCGAAAACGGGACATCGCTATGGCGTGCCTACAGCGAAATCGACCTGAGATGGCCGAACTTCCAGATGAGCCGCATCGCCACGCCCGCCGATATCTACCCGGTCTTTCGCCAGCTCTTCGGCAGACAGCTGGCTCCCCTTAAGAGAGCGTGAAGGGTACGATGGCCAGACAAGCCAGTAAATCCAGCCTGCTTTTTTCAGGGTCCGACTGGGATTTCAAGACATTGTCGCGGGCCTATGACGCGATCGAGGCAATCGCGGTCGAAGAGCTTCATCTCGATACCTACCCCGTGCAGATGGAGATCATCTCCTCCCAACAGATGCTCGACGCCTATTCGTCGGTCGGCATGCCGCTGATGTACCGTCACTGGTCTTTCGGCAAACATTTCCTCTACCAGGATCTGCTCTATCGCAAAGGCGCGCGAGGGCTTGCCTATGAACTGGTCATCAATTCCAATCCCTGCATCGTCTATCTGATGGAGGAAAACACCATGGCCCTGCAGGCCTTGGTGACGGCCCATGCTGCGCTCGGGCACAACCATTTCTTCAAGAACAATCAGTTGTTCAAGCAGTGGACGGACGCCGGGGCGATCCTCGGCTACCTGGACTTCGCCAAAGGCTACATTGCCCGTTGCGAGGAGCGGCACGGCCTCACCGCCGTCGAGGCTGTTCTTGATTCCGCCCACGCGCTGATGGCGCAGGGCGTGTTCCGCTATCACCGGCCGCCGAAGCTGTCGTCGGAGCGGCAGCGCGAAGGGCTTCGCGAGCGGCTCGAATACGAGGAGCGCTCCTACAACGATCTGTGGCGCACGCTGCCGCCTTCTCAGCAAAGGGTCAGCGATAAGGAGCAAGAGCCGGAGCGGAAGAAATCGCTCAACCTGCCCGAGGAAAACCTGCTTTATTTCCTGGAAAAGAACAGCCTGGTCCTGGAGCCTTGGCAGCGGGAGATCGTCCGGATCGTTCGTGTCATAGCACAGTATTTTTATCCGCAGGGGCAGACACAGGTGATGAACGAGGGCTGCGCCACTTTCGTGCACTATACTCTGATGAACATGCTGTTCGATCGCGGCCTGATCAGCGAAGGCGCCATGCTCGAAATCCTGCGCAATCATTCCAACGTGGTCTTCCAGCCGGCGTTCGACGATCCACGCTTTTCCGGCATCAACCCCTACGCTCTCGGCCTCGACATGATGCAGGACATCCAGCGTATGTCGACAGAGCCGACGGCCGAGGACCGGGACTGGTTTCCCGACATTGCCGGCCGCGGCAACTGGCGCGAGATCCTGCTCGACGCCTGGGCGGATCACCGCGACGAATCCTTTATCCGCCAGTACCTCAGTCCGACCTTGATCCGAAAATGGCGGTTCTTTGTGCTCGGCGACGTCGCCGACCAACCGCATTGCCAGGTCGCCTCGATTCACAACGAGCGCGGCTATGCCAAGATACGCGCCGCGCTCGCTCACAGCTACGACGTTGGCGCGAAGCGACCGGACATCCAGGTGGTGGATGTCGATCTGCTCGGCGACCGGCATTTGCGACTGCAGCACAAGGTCAATGACGGCGTCCTTCTCGAGGATGCCAGCCGCGACGCCACGCTTCGTCACATCCGCAGGCTTTGGGGTTATGAGGTCAGCTTGGCCGCCGTCGACGCTGAAACGGGGGCAACGATCCACGAACGCTCGACGAGCCAGATCACAGAATGAAGCTGCGCAGTTGCGCTGGTTCTCATGGCGTCAAAAAGTGCGCGCCGGTCTTGGGCGACATGCATCAAAAC
>NZ_JBFULQ010000592.1:0-3194 GCF_054049815.1 Mesorhizobium sp. P5_C1
ATCCCATACCGGACTCTCGCCAATCTCGAGCCCGAAATCGATGCAGGTCTCGAACATATTGGTTGTTGTCGGCACGTCTATCTCCACCTTGCACTCCAGGACGTCGGCATCCGGTGTCATCTCGGAATTTGATATAGCAAAATTGCTGGGCTTGTCGACTGTCGATCTCCGCTGGGGCGGTCATATTTCTTGGAAAGGGGAGTTTTTCGGTGGGATTCTGGATAAAGCTACCCGCGGCGAGCGGTCTTGTACGTAGCCAGAAATCAGCGATTAATCTCCGGAATCGCTTAACAGGAAGGGGTTTCATCGCGAAACGCTCTGGGTCGCCGGGTGTGTGTCTTGTCGGCCAAAAAAGAGATTGACAGCCGTTCCTGATTGGCATTTATGATATATCAAATCAAGCCATCTGAATTGAATCAGGCGGACAACAAGGGGAATGAGCAATGATCAAAACAGCTGATATGCCCAGAACCGGGCGTGCAATCCGGACCATGCTTCTGTCGACCACGATGGCTGTGATGGTGGCCTCCTCGCTTGGCGGCGTGTCGGCGCAGGAGAAGCCGTTGATCATTGCGCGCAACCTGGCGGTCAACTCGCTCGATCCGGCGCGGACCTCCTGCGACACCTGCAATATCTTCCTCTATGCCGTCTATGAGACGCTCGTGCGCCTCGGCGACGACAACAAGACCATCAATCCGGCCTTGGCGCAGAAGTGGGAAGTCAATGGCGACAACACCGAGTTCACTTTCCACCTCAATCCGAAGGCTGTTTTTGCCGATGGATCGCCGGTCGAAGCCAAGGATGTGAAATGGTCATGGGAGCGGCTGACCAATTTGCAGGGCGGCATGGCCTGGCTGTTCGAAACGGTGAAATCAATCGAGACGCCGGATGCCCATACGGTCGTCGTCAAACTCTCCCAGCCCGACTCCGAATTTCTGGGAAAGGTGATTGCGCCATATGCTGGCATCGTGAACAGCCATGTTGCCATCGAGCATGGCGCCAAGGCTGGCAAGGATGACGCCGCCACCGACTCCGCCGAGCCCTGGTTCCTCGCCAATTCCGCCGGGAGTGGCCCCTATGCCCTGGAATCCTACAGCCCCAATGATGAACTGCGGTTCAAGCGCAACGCGGCCTATTGGGACAAGCCGGCTGCCATCGATGAGATTGTCATCAAGCAGACGAAGGACTCGGTTGCCCAGGCGCAGGTGCTGCAGAGTGGCGATGTCGACATCGCCATGCAGATCGCGCCCGACACCGCCAAGACGATCAACGCGCCTGGCGTTACCGTGGAGACTGTTCCGTCGTACAATTTCATCTACATGGCGATCAGCCCGGGAGCGAAATCCAACAAGGTGCCGATGGACGCAAAAGTCCGCCAGGCAATCGCCTACGCGCTCGACTACCAGGGCATTATCGACTTCACCATCGGCGGTGCCGGCAAGATGGTGCCGGTGGCGATCCCAAACGGGTTCCCCGGAACCGACGGTCTGCCGGTGCCCGTCCATGACGTGGAGAAGGCAAAAGCCCTTCTCAAGGAAGCGGGACTGGCGGACGGGTTTGACATCGAGTCCGTGTTTCCGAACGAGAATTACTATGGCGTCGACATGTCGACCTTGATGCAGCTCGTCCAGCAGGACCTGGCCAAGGTCAACATCCGGCTCCAACTGAAGCCGGTTACCTTCCCCGTCTGGTTGGACACCGTCAAAGGCGACGGGACATCGCTGACGGCATCCTTCTATGCGCCCGACTATTACGGCACCGACCAGTATGTGAAAACATTCGGAATGATCCCAGGCACGCGCTGGCTGAAGCGTTCGGGAGCGGATCGGGTGCAGGGCGTCACCAACATGAAGGAGAAGGAGCTGTTGGACAAAGCCGTCGCATCGCCCACCGAGGCGCGGGATAAGCTTTACAACGAGATCGCCCTGGAGATGATCAAGGATCGCGTCATCGTCCCGTTGGTCGGGCCGGACACGGTACTTGCCTACAGCAGCAAGGTGCAAGGCATGAAGTACAGCGTTACGTCAGTGCTGCCGTTGCAGGACCTCAGCATCAAGAAATAGCGCCGAGCCGCGGAGTGGCCTGATCGAGAGTTCGAATCCATGCAAGCCTACCGATACGTCTTTCGTCGCTTGATTGGGCTGCCGCCACTACTGCTTGGTGTTCTGACCGTTGCCTTCATCCTGTCGCACGGCACACAGGCCGATCCATTGTCGTCGATCCTGCCGGRGCGCCAGCTCAGCAATCCGGAGGCGGTGGCGGCCGCCAAGGCAAGGTGGGGGCTCGATAAGAGCCCGGTCGAGCAATACGTCCTCTATGTCAAGAACGTCGTCACCGGCGATCTCGGCATCTCCTTTCGCACCAAGCGGCCGGTTTCGCAGGATCTCCTGGCGCGTCTGCCGGCCACGCTTGAACTCGTCATCGCTGCCCTGCTTGTCGGGTCGGTGTCAGGCATTCTACTGGGCGTGCTGGCGGCCAGAATGCGCGACACGATCGWCGATCACCTGGTCAGGTTGTTCGCGCTGCTCGGCTCCTCGCTTCCCGTTTTCTGGTCGGGTCTGGCGGTGCTGTCGATCTTCTCCGTGCAGCTTGGCATCCTGCCGGGACCAGGCAGGCTCGATTCACGTTCCACGCCTCTCGATCCAATTACGGGATTCTATACCGTCGACGCGGTGCTGCACGGCAACATGTCCAGCTTCTTCGAGGCCTTGTCGCATCTGATCCTTCCGGCCGCTGTCCTCGGCTGGTCGATCACCGGCATTATCTCGCGGCTGGTGAGGGCGAGCATGCTCGATGTGCTCGGCCAGGACTACATCATGATGGCCAAGGCGAAGGGCGCGAGCAGCAGGCGCGTCCTCTTCCATCATGCGCTGCGCAATGCACTCATCCCGGCGATCACCGTGATCGGCTATTCCTTCGCTTTCCTGATCACCGGCGCTGTTCTGACCGAGACCATTTTCTCATGGCCCGGCATAGGCTCATACGCCGTGGATTCGGCGCGAGCCCTGGATTATCCGGCGATCATGGGCGTAACGATGCTTGGTGGCGCCGCGTTCCTGCTGACCAATCTCTTGACCGACCTTACCTACGTGCTGGTCGATCCAAGAATCAAACTCCAATAGGCGGCGAGATGGTCAATATCGTTTTCGCCCCGTTCCGGCAGCGCCGCCGCCGCCGCGACCTTTGGTCCGTGG
>NZ_JBFULQ010000593.1:0-3189 GCF_054049815.1 Mesorhizobium sp. P5_C1
CTTCTTGAGGTGGCATCTCGTCGGCCAGAGCGGCCATGCAAACGCGCATCGCGTAGTTCCACTTAGGCCCTTTCTTGGTCCACTTGAGGAGCTGTTCGGCAGCACCCTCGACATGACTGACCCCGTAGCGGAGCCCAGGACGGTCGGTCCTAACGTAAACGGGAGGGTTGAACCAATGCAGAGCCATGAGGGCTATTCGCGACTATCAAAGACGACGAACAGGTCCAAGGCTGTCATTGCCATCACACCTTCGCCTTCCGCCAGCCAGCCCACCATGCTTCCCATTGGGAGCAGAACCATCGCTCCCCTCGTGCAGGATTAATGCGAGTAGCCAAGTAATACGCTTGGCCCGGCATGTGATAGATGTGCTCGCCCCGTTCGTTGATGTTGCCCTTGATGTCGCAGCCCGCCCTGCGGACCGCTACCGTGCTCGATGAAGTTCCAGAGACATGGACGCGCGGGAGCTGGGACCGGTCATTGGTCGCAACGTAGGCGACTGAAGTAACCGCCAGCAGCGCCAGAGCGAGAGTAAGGCGAGCAGCGAGAAGCGAGCGCCACAATGGCTTTCGCCGTCTCGCCCATTTGGGATGAACTACTTTGCTCATCGCCTCTCCCCAAGGATAGAATGCGTCCACTAGGGCTAGAAGTCCAGACGAGGCAGGTAATGGCGGCGTCGAGACGACATCGCGATAACTCCCCCCTATGGGGTAAAGGGAGGCCCCCTGGTGGTCTTTAGGTGTTCGCAGCGCCGAGGCCGGCTTTGGGGGGTAGAAGTGCCGAGCGATCCTCGCCCTCATCGGCCCTGACTTATCAGATGGCGCTCCTTCGGCCTGCCGGGTGGTAGTGCTCAAAGTGACTGCATTAAGGTACCGGAAAGACTGGCCGCAGTTCCGCCAGGTAGAAGAGGGAGGGGAAGCTATCCCCCGCACCATGGCCACCGCAGGCCCGCCCATCACAGTCCAGGGTCTCCAGCCAGCATGGCCAGAACCTTGCCGCAGGAGTCCCGCAGGACCGTGGGGTGTATGACATAAGGTGGCGGGTGGTAAGCCCGGAGGATCAGACCGCAGGGCGCTGAAGGTCGATGATGAAGTTGCTGCCGGCCTCYGCGCCATAGCTCATTGCGGCAACCCCGGTGACCGTGAAGACGATGCCCAAAGGGAACACCACCGCGAGCAGCAAGATGGCGAGGCCGAACAGCAGCCAACCGTGGCGAACAAAATAGGGCATGAGGCCGACCGCTATCAGCAGCCGCATCTCCAGGTTCCAGACGGAGCCGAGGACGCGCCCTACCATGGGGATCATCTCGTTCAAGGAATCCTCGACACGCTGAAAGTCGCTACGCGGGGCTGTTGGTGGCTCAATGGGGCCAGGACCTGGCTCAGTCGCCGCATCCACCGGAGTCAACAGCGATTCGGCCGGCGGCGCTTCCGCACCAGCCCATCTGGCAGGCAGCAACCACCCGATGACGAAGCCAATGGGGCCGAACACAACCGCGCCGCTCACTGCACTGCCCAGAGCCGCAACGCCCGTGCTGAGGCCAATGAGGTACCCAACACCGCCGAAAATGAGGCCACGCGTCAGCCGACTTTGTGTGTAGCGTGGGGCTGGGCCGCTCATCCGAATGAGAACGTGAAGGGCTTGCCACCAAGCGTGCCCGAGCCTGTCCCACGAGTGCCAGTCGAGACGAACGTGAAGGGGCCGCTCGTGCCGTCGCTGCAAGTGAACGTGCCACTCCCCTCGCGGTTGGTCGTATAGACGAAGTCACCTTTGCAGGTGCGGCCCTTGTTGCTCACAATGGAAAGCGTTCCGGCTCCATCGATCTGGCCGGTGGCCGAACCCGTGAAGGTCTCCGATCCGTCGCCCGATTGCCCCCTAACCGGCAGCGTCATCGCGCAACCGCTAATCGTCAGCATCGCCGCCATGGCTACGCAAGCATTCCGCATAAGACTCGCCCCCCAAATATGCTGGCAGGAGCTATACATCTAAACCCCAGGTAGGCAATCRCCCCACCGACTGTCGCAATGGTGGCCCAAAGAGAGGCCGTCCCCCCGTCCCCGGCGCAGTTCCTAAGGACTCCGAGGTGTGTCACTAATGTGTTCGCTTGCTAGGGGAGCGCATCAATGGTCTTTTTCGGGACGATAGGGTTCATCGCGATTGCAGTAGGGATCGCCCTGTTGGTCATGTGGGCTACCGCCGTCGATGCCTCGCGCCCTGCTCCCAGATGGCTGGTGATTGTTGCGGTCTACAGTGCCAACCTTGGGCTAGGCGTTGCGGCGCTAATTGTCTTCCTGGCCATGTCTCGCTCGGGCAGGCTAGCTGATTGGGTCCTGGCGGCAGCCGTCGCCGGCTCCTGCCTGGCCGGGGCGGTCAGCATGTTGGAGGCGAGTGGTAGGGTGCTGAAGGGGAAGTCCGACAATGCCGAAGCGGCCGCGCCGCCTTCGCCTTAGGACTCGACCGGCGTGACGACTCCTCCCGGCTGGCCGTGCCAAACCGTTCGGACCGGTCAGACCCGCACTGCCAACGCTGACACGATGAACGACATAGTGGCAAAGACATAGCGGGGAGGCGATTGATCGACGACTTGGGTAACGAGGGTGTTGAAGAGGGCTCCCGCTTGACCGTCCCCCCTCCCGTCACGGCCGGCCGGYCCACCTCGCCGCTATTGCCAGTACTTTGAATGATAGGGGGACGGGGACTTCACGAGGCGGCAAGTGGTCTGCTACTCAGATGACTAGGATTTCGAGTCGTGCTGTGGGGGTCGGGAAGTTGCCAAGTCGAGAATTTCTCCAAGAATATCCACTATACCGAAAATTCAACATGGAGATACCAAACTCTCTCGGATCGATTCCGAAAGGGAGGATCAATCGAGCATGCCCGAAGTGCAAATCTGATCAGACCTTTGCGATGATCAACGAGTATTATGAGGTTGGTCGCATTACTAACGGAGACACTGGTGGCGAAGTGCTGAGGCTTCGGTACCTTTGCATAGGCTGCGAAGAGGTTGAGGCATTCTTCGTCGTTAAAGTTGCGAATGACCGAAAATCCATCATGAAGATTGGTCAATTCCCGCCTTGGGATGTTGCGGGCGACCCCTCGGTCGAAAGGCTTCTCGGAGAGCGCAAGGACTATCTTCGCAGGGCGCTTGTCTCAGAGGCGCAGGGATACGGCATCGGCGCGTTTGCCTACTAC
>NZ_JBFULQ010000594.1:0-3189 GCF_054049815.1 Mesorhizobium sp. P5_C1
CCCCTATCATCATCGTGCCGGCAAACAGCAGACCGGGAGAGGCGACAGGAGCGATCCGAGGCTCAAGGAGGCGCGCATAATTGCGGAAGCTCTCGGCGCTTCCACTGCGATCACTCGGATTGACCAGGTCACTCAATAACGTCGCGAGATCGTTCGCATCCGCACTATCCAGCGGTCAAGCTGTCCGATGATCAACAGCTGCAACTCAGCCGCTTGCCCGGTGTGTATAGAACATTGCTTTGCGATTCATACGCAGGATGGCGTGGCGCTCGGGGCCTTTGCCGAGGCTATCCGCAAGACAGGACCCGAGCGAGTCGTGCTCTCTCCGCCTCCAGGCGGGCGTCTGGGAGCCGGAGACAGAGGCGTGGCTCGATCGCCTCGGCCCGATGAAAGGCTGGCACTGCCTTGACCTGGGTTGCGGGGCGATGGGCATCCTTGGGCCTCTTTCGCGACGCGCTGGGCCGTCTGGGTGCATCGTGGGCGTGGACATCGACCCTATGCAACTCCGCGGCGCGCGCCTTCTCGTAGTCGATCTCCCATGTGACGAGATAGCGGGCCATCATGCGGCCTCCTCGTCTTCGTCGACTTCGGGGGCCAGCTGGTCGAAGGTCCATTCTTCGCCGGCTTCGTCGAGGTAGACGATTTTGCCATCACGAGTGACGGTCATCATGTCATCCCAGAAGACGTCAGTGCCGCCGGAATGCTCCGGCTGGCCGTTCTCGTCGATGCTGCTGATGTTTGCGCGACCTGACAGCCGCTCAAGCGTGCCGGTGATCGGGCTGCCGGTTGGGGATAGGTAGTTTGCCATTGGTCTGTGGTCTCCGTGGTAGGGTGTTGTCAAAATGGTTGCGGATTTCAGGGCAGCGGTCGTCTCTTGGCCACCCGCTTGCGAGGGTTTCGGCCCGGGAAAAGGCCGAGTTCAGCTATGATCCCGGCCGTCCCTTGAGCCATCTTCGGCCCGAAATCTGGTTCTGGTTCGGGCTGTTCGAGCGCCGTCTTCACTGCCGGCTCTATCTCGGGGTAGAGTTCGAGAAATCGGTAGAGAGACGGGCGCGATAGGCCGAGCGCCTTGGCGGCGTCGGATTTACGTCCAGCCGCCAAAAAGAGCGCTTTGGCGACCTCTTTTGGATCGAGTGACTTGATGCTGTTCATCGTCGTTTTCCGAAAAGTGTCCAATTTTTCTTCTCCAAAGCACTTGACCTGAGTACGGGGGGAGGGGCAGAAAACGTGCAGCCTGATTCTTCTGTGGCCGCTTCCCAACTCCTCCCCGATTTTGATCAGCCCGTGATGGCGCGCGTTCCTGCGCCGCCGTTGATCGGGCGGTTGAAAGTAGCGCGGTCGCCAGCGGCCCGACCGGCGTTAAAAGCGCTGCCGTCGCCCTTCATTCCGCCCCTCGCGGAGCCCTTACGAAGCTTGAAGCCGATCTGGCCGAAGGCCTTGTCGACCAACGCCATTTTGACGATGACCAGCGAGTTGCCGCGACCATTCGGCCGAGCGGCTTGCTCGCGTTCATTCGAGAGCCGGTGAAGGCGCTCATTGATGCGGCTGATGCAGCCGACCATGAAGCCCTTCTGAACGTCCCAAGGTCCGGCGCCGGCGCGATTGTAGCGCTCGGTCATGAAGCGGACGGTCTGGTTGCGGACGAACAGGTCGAGGCTTTCGACCAGCCAGATTGCAAACTGGCGATCCTGCTCGGTGCCGAAGAAAGTCATCGTGTCTTCCTTCTTCGAGAGCCAGACTTTGCAGTCGCAGTAGCGGCCGACTTCGAGGGCCAGATGGTCCTTGATGACGTAGGTCTTGAAGTTGTCGCGCTTGGTTTTCTGGGCCGCGATCGTCTCTGCGTCGAGTTCGATCTGCGCCTTCGTCAGGCCGTATTTGTCCATGAGTTCGCGGGCCTTCGCCATTGCTTCGAAAGCCTCGGCTTCGGTGGCGCCGGCGTTGGTGGTCTTGGCGAGCAAAGCCTTGATCTTGGCTGCCATCTTCTTCTGCTGTTCGGTCATTTCATGTCTCCATGGGGTAGGATTTATGTAACCATTCTGGTTACAATGCAAGGAAAGCAAAGAGGAAAAGCTTAGCGAGCGATCCGGTACATGCTGATCCGGCCGGCCCGACGCATCGGGGCATAGACACGCTCGACCTTGCCGGTTTTCACCAACGCGTTGAGTTCGTTGCGGAAAGCCTGGTTGTCTTCGCGACCGGCAAAAGCGGCGATGGCTACGGGTGCGAAGTAGGCGCGGTCCAAGCCGTCTGCTTCGGTCAGGGTCGAAAGAATGTCCATCTGGCTGCTCCGTCGTTTTGCTCTTTAATATCAATAACTTAGACTGTTACCAATCCGGTTACAACTAAAAAATGATCGCGGCGGCAAAAAAAGCGAAGGCGTTGGCGTATGTTTCAGGGCGTGGTGCCGAAGGAGTGCATCGCGCAAATCCTGCGCGTCTCCGAGGTCGACAAGTGGGGCAGGGTCTACAATTGCTGCTCGGGGACGTTCCGGTTTGAGCAGATCACGCTCGCCACGTTCCCCGGCGTCGAGATGCACTCGAACGACGTCAGCCTCTACTCCTCAGCGATCGCCGGTTATGTCCTGGGCAAGCCGATTGACTACGAGTTTCATGGCGCGCTCGACTTCGTGAACGAGCATGATTTCCGCGAGCCTGATCAGCGCCTGGCCGCACTGGCCGTGGCCTTCAATCTCGGGCGCTTCGCCGGCGGCAAGGCCAATGCCTACAAGACCAGCCACCGCACGCACCTGGTCGAGAACTTCGCCGGCTATGTCGAGCGCACCCTGGAAAAGGTCCGCAAGCTGCMGGGCATGATCCCGATCAAGAGCTACGCCCCGCGCGACTGGCTGCTCCACATGGAAGAGGCCATCGACCGCAAGGCAGCGGTGTTCAGCTACCCGCCATTCTTCAAAAATGGCTATGAGAAGATGTTCGAGTTCCTGGCCGCGAACATCAAATGGGAAGCGCCGCAGTATCAGATTTTCGATCCGAAGAACCTGCGCGGCATCATCGAGCGCGTCCGGCAGGCAGGGGTGCCGTATTGCATCCTCTCGGACCAGATTTACGAGGACTTGAAACCGGAACTGGAGTTCATCTCCGGCCGGGGCAAGCCGCACTTCTGCTACGTGTCGACGGGCAAGTCGTCGTACCTGCAGCTGGTGCCGCGGTCGGCGCCGTTCCGCTACAAGCC
>NZ_JBFULQ010000595.1:0-3185 GCF_054049815.1 Mesorhizobium sp. P5_C1
GATGAATGTCGAACGCCCTGCCGTGCAGCTCTGCTCGGCATAGTAGTCGGTGAACAYCATGCCTTCGCGGGCGAGGCGGTCGATGTTCGGCGTGCGATAGCCCATCACGCCGAATGTATAGGCGCTTATGTTTGATTGCCCGATGTCGTCGCCGAAGATGACCAGGATGTTCGGCTTGCCGTCGGCCGCCGCCGTGGGTTGGTCCTGGGCCTGGGCAACCCGTGTCTCACCCATGAGAGTTGAGGCAGCCGCAAGTGCGCTGCCGCCAAGCAGGATGCTGCGTCGGCTGACAGACATGGTCGGCGGCGCTGCGGACTGATCTCGCTTTCGTTCATTGAGCATAGCGCGCTCTCCTCCAAGCTCGCGCCCCCTGCCAAATGGAGTTTCTGCCGTTGTGCGATTGTTGCCAAGGACCTTCATGCGGTTCCGGACGCCGAGCGCAACGAGGCGATCATGGCCATGCTGCGCAAGGGGCAGAGCTGGAACACCATCGTGAAGGCCACCAACTGCTCACGGTCGACGCTCGCGAAGCTGGCGAAGCGCCTCGAACCAATCGGGGGCAGGTAGGCAAGCGCCTTGGCCTGTTCTTGCCGCCGCCTCTGGCTGGCGCGGCCGGTTCAGAACGGGTTGACGTAGTTCAGGATGGCACTTTGTCTAAGCACAACTTGCCGTATCACATGCGCCGCCTTGACATGATCGGTGTAAATGGCGGCAACGCCAGTGCTTCCCGCTGGGAGCCGTTGCCCGACCGTCTGATCGTCGAGTTTGAAGCGCACTACAAAGGGAGACGCCTGCACCTCCGACGGCGCCACGGCGAGGCCTCCCGGCTGCGACTGCCCGGTGGCAATCGCCTGAATTACCGTCTCAACCTTGCCTTCAAAGACCTCGCCGGGAAGCGTCTTGAACGTGACCTCGACCGGCTGACCAGCCTTGATGTAGCGCGCATTGTTCTGGGCTATCTCGGCGCCAAAGATGGTGTCGGATGTGTCGATGAAGGCCATGACGGGTGATTGGCCGTTGACACGCGCTCCCTTGCGAAGGGCGAGGTTCGTCACATAACCGTCGGTTGGCGCACGAACAGTCGTCTTGTCGAGGTTCCATTTCGCCCCGTCGAGTTCCGCCTGAAGCTGGTCACGCTCGGCCTGGCGCTGCTCGACATCGAAGGCGCGTCCGACATCGTTCTTCTGAAGTTGTGAGAACTGACCAAGCCGCAGCTCGGCCAGCTTGAGCTGCGCCTCGATGCCGCGAACCTGTGCCTCGTAGATCGTCGGGTCGATGCGGAAAAGAACATCGCCTGCCTTGAGCTGCGTGTTAGCAAGCACAGGGACGTCGATGACTTCGCCCGCCACGGACGGAATGATCTGTACGGAGTTACGCTGCACTGCGGCTGGCCCGGACGGCGCTCCCCACCCCATCGGGATGAACAGGCCGATGAGAAGAGCCAGCAGCACGATGACCGGGGACAGCTTCCAAAACAGGTTGAATGGGATAAACCTCAGCCAGACGAAGAGGGCGAGAAGCGCAATGTAGCCATTGAGAAGGACGACGATCATTTGGTCGCGTCCCTCTTTTCCGGGAAGTCGACATAGGCCCAGATCAGCACCAGCGGCCAGAAAACGAAGCCGAAGATCAAGGTTGCCCAGCTACCAACTGCCACCGCTTGCGCCCAGGGATGGCCACGCTTGCGTGCAATACGGCCCGGCATGGCCCCCAGCGCCACGACGACCGCAACAAGTGTCGCTATGACGACGAGGAGGACTATCCAGGCGAAGATGTCGATGAAGGTCATGTCGCCGCTCCACGCTGTCAATCGCCGGTTCCAGCCTTTCCGACACTCTTTCCACGTTCGCGTCAGGACGAACCGGAGCGCTGGTGTACCCCAGTCAGATCGCAAGTTGACCGTTACCCGGAGGAATACAGGATATCRACATTCGGACGGACAACGGCCTTGAAGTCCGAAGGAGGGAACGCCTTCGCGTGGCTGAACTGATTGTACGGTGCTTGGGTGACGATCCCAGTTGGTTCAGCATAGTTGGTGCCCTGTGTGAAGGCATCCATCAACATCAGCGGATAGGCGTAGACATAGGCGTCTCTTGCTATCTCGGACGCCTGCTCCTCGGACACAATCTGAGCTGATGTCGGCACAGGCAGAGAGGCAGCTAACAGCACGGCAAGCGGCATACGGATCATTTGCCAGTCCTCCATTCTGACGACGGCAATCGTCAGCAAGGGTCTCGCCCATCGGTGGCGCACACAAGTACGTAACGGTAACGCCGCGTAACCATGGCGCGGCCTTTTGCCGGTGTCGTTCGCTCTCCCTGCTGTTAGACGCTTGCCTGCCCGATGATACGGGGTGGCCATCTTGAGGGATACCGGATTGACGTATTGGGCGGCGAGGCGCGAACGCAAGACTGAGGTGAAGAGGCGGGCTTAGGAGCCGCGCAGCATGTTTAGCCGCAGTCGCGTGGTTGGATGCAGCAAGCCGGCCAGAGCGGGCACGGAGGACGGGCTGGACACTCGGTTCTGTCGGTCCCACGCGGATCACTACGCGCGCCACGGGAGCGCGTACAGATTGACGACTGCGTGACCATCCTCCTCGACGGCTTGGTTCTGGACCCTGCGACACAGATCAGGCACGAGACCAGCGCCGCGACTGTGAGGGAATACCGGGCCGGTATGCGCGCCGACAAAAGAGGCTGGAACATTAGCGGGCTTGAATTGTTGAGTTCATGCTTCGGACGCCGCTGCTTGGCTCCGTCGCAGGCTGGTGGGCACATCGGCCGGCCCGCGCCAGCGGTCCCTCCGTGGCGCGGGCTTTGAGGCCGGACAGTGGCTGCGGCGCCTCGGACGGGGTTCAAATAAATGGTGGACAATACCACCAGAAAGCTTTGGCTTCCTCTTCAGGCGTCATCGGACGGACCTCCCATGAGTCCGTTTTCGCGATGTAACGTGTCCAAATGGGCGTGCCTTCTTCGCTGACGCTTTCGTGCCAGGCGGTAAACCCCATCATTGGCAATAAAGCTTCTCGGAGCGATCGAAGCTGCAGTGCTGCCGTGTGCATGCGAATGACCTCCCTTGGCTGGGCGCCGCCACCGATTCGTGCCCGCCTCACCCCGGCACAACGTCGTAGCGTTGCCGACCGTCTTCAGCGGTCCGGCGGCCATAGCGGTGGCTCGGGGTTTGAC
>NZ_JBFULQ010000596.1:0-3174 GCF_054049815.1 Mesorhizobium sp. P5_C1
CCTTCAAAGGAGCGCGTGTAGAACATCAGCGCGAAAAACTGGGCGCGATCGCCATTGGGAAACTGGAAGGTTTCATAGTGCGGGTCGCAGCCGAACCCGAACGGCTCGACATCGCTGACGATCAACCCGGTTTCCTCGAGTGCCTCCCGGACCACGAGGGTCTCCAGGCCCTCGCCTTCCTCGGCATTGCCGCCAGGCAGGCCCCACAGGCCAAAATCAGTTCGTTTCTGCAACAGGATGCTGCCGTCGGCGCGTTCGATGACGATGCGAGCGCCCGGCATGAGCACCAGACGATCCCCGATCAGCGCCCGCAATTGTCCCAGATAGCTGTCGGCAAAGGCCATTCCAACGCTCCCCGCAGCTAGCGAAACCGTTGCGCGAGCAACGCCTCAGCCTTCCGGCTTGACCACGTCGACCGGACTGATGTCGAGCAGGTCGAGCGTGCGCCGGAGCAGCCGCACCTCGCTCTCGGCTAGCTGCGAATCCGCCTTGGCGATCTCGGCCATATGGCGGGCCAGTTGCTTGCGCCGCTCGAGGTCGAGATCGCGGAACAGCGCAATGGCCTGCGAGCCGTTGGTCTCGTAGCCGAACTCGTTGAGATATTCGATGACGCTGTCGATGCTGGTTTCGGCAATGCCGAAGGCGTCCTTGCAGATGCGCCGGAAGGCAACCATCTCGCTCTCGCTGACCGACCCGTCGGCCAGGATCATGCGGAACAGCATCAAGAGTTCCGCCGACAGGACCGGATCGTCCGCCACCTTGCGCACGCCCGGGTCGCCGTCGAAGATCGAGCGTATCTGGTCCAGCAATGCGAATGCCATCAGGAGCCCCTTTCCGATTAAGATGCGTCGCATGATTCCACCCAAGCGCGACGCGCTTGAATAGAGGTAGCGCGGAATCGGCCTTGCGCAAACAGGGCCTTCGTGGTCGAACGCCCGATATCTCAGCCCACCGGACATTTCCACACTTCAGATGATCGACCTCACCACCCAGACCGTCGCCATGCTGGCGTTCGCAGGCTTTGCCGCGGGCTTTGTCGACTCGATCGCCGGCGGCGGCGGATTGATCACCATTCCCGCACTGCTTCTCGCCGGTTTCTCACCGATCGAAACGCTTGGAACCAACAAACTGCAAGGCATGTTCGGCTCTGGCTCGGCCACAATCCATTATGCCGCGAATGGCCATGTCGACCTGCGACGACAGCTGCCGTCAGCCTTGCTGGCGCTTGCCGGCGGCACTGCCGGTGCCTTGCTGGCAACGATTGTCCCGGGCGATATTCTACGCGCCTCGCTGCCACTTCTGCTGATCGCCATCGCATTTTATTTCGCCATAAAACCCAACATGGGTGATGTCGACCGTGCCGAGYGGCTGTCACCGTTCCTGTTCGGGTTGACTGTCGCGCCCGCAATCGGCTTCTACGACGGCCTGTTTGGACCCGGCGCCGGCTCCTTTTACATGCTGGCCTTCGTCGCACTCGCCGGTTTCGGCGCGCTCAAGGCGACCGCGCATACCAAGCTGCTCAATTTCGCCTCCAACATCGGCGGCTTCATCGTCTTCGCCGCAGTCGGCGTCGTCTACTGGAAGATCGGTTTGATGATGGGCGTTGCCCAATTCCTCGGCGCTCGCGTCGGCGCCAGCCTGGCCATGCGCATCGGTGCAAGACTGATCAAGCCGCTGCTGGTGGTCGTCTGCCTTGCGCTGGCCGTGAAGCTCTTGGCCGACCCGGCGAACCCGCTGCGTGTCATGATTGGTGTGTGAATACCCGCCCTGATAGAATGCCGCTGTTCGAATCATGTTGCGAGGAGCCAGACATGAATCTTAGCGCACCCACCCAAATTGTTTTCATCATTGCAGTTGTTATCGCCATCATCGGTGTTCTCGCCGCGCTTGGCGTTCTTGCGTTCATTCCAATCGCATCGGTGTGGATTGTTCTTATTGCCTTCATCGTGCTTGCCGGCGGCTGCTTGATGCGCGGCGCCTGACCAGTTTCCCTTGAAGTGGGGACCTGGAGCGCCCGGCCAAAAGCCGGGCGCTTTTGATTCTGGCCAATGGTCTGCTAGATTTKCCTCGGCGGAAGGATGGCCGATGCCAGTCGAGATGCAGCAATGGAAGGAACAGGACCGCTCCATTGCCGGGCGGTTCGAGATGCGCCGGCGCCTGCCCAGTCCTGCACTTGAAGGCATCGTCACCGACATCTGCGGCTATCGCGAAACTGCTGCCGGCCATTTCCACAATGTCGAATATGCATCGCTGACCGTGCCGCTGGTGATCAGCTTTGCCGAGCCCTTCGCCATCGGCCTCGGCAAGACGCCGGGCGACAATGACCGCTTCGCCAGTTTCGCCGCCGGCCTTTTTGCCGGACCGGTGGTGATCGAATCCTTCGGCGGCGCCTGCTGCGTCCAGGTCAACTTCACGCCGCTCGGCGCACGCCGGTTTTTCCGACAGCCGATGAGCGAGCTCACCGACAGCATGGTCGTGCTCGACGACGTGCTTGGCGGCGAAGGCATGGCGCTGCGCGAGCGGCTTGGCAACGCGCCGGACTGGGCGGCGCGTTTCGACATCGCCGAAGCCTTCGTCGCGGCCCGTCTCGAGAATGCCGCCGAAACCCCGCTCGAAATCGCTTGGGCCTATGACCGTATCATCACCTCTGGCGGCCGGACCCGCATTTCGGTGCTTGCCGAAAAGCTGGGCCGGAGCCGCAAGCATCTCGCCAGCGGCTTTTCCGATGCGATCGGTATCGGCCCCAAGACGCTGTCGCGCATCGTGCGCTTCAACCGGGCGCTCGGCCTGTCAAGGCAGCAGACCGTCGACTGGGCGGATATCGCCGCCGATTGCGGCTATGCCGACCAGGCGCATCTGGTACGCGAATTCCGCGACCTTGCCGGCGAGACGCCGACCGCACTTGCCAGGTAACATTTCTTCAAGACGCTGGAACGGCCTTCGACCAGAGTGATGCATGTCGCCCAAAAGTGCGCAGCGTTTTTGGGCATGCACAATCAAGGTTCATCGACCAACCCAAGTGAAGGAGTTCCCATGCCCACCACCACGGAAGCGCCGCGCCTCTACCCTGCCCTGCGCTACAAGAACGCGGCAAAAATGATCGACTGGCTGTGCGAAGCCTTCGGCTTCAGCGTCCGTGCTCGCTATGGCGAAGGCGATGTCGTGCACCATGCC
>NZ_JBFULQ010000597.1:0-3173 GCF_054049815.1 Mesorhizobium sp. P5_C1
GCACACGGTCGACCATCTGGGACACCGTCTGGCTTTCGATCGGCAGGCCGGTGGCCGGCGAATAGGGGATGCCGACGCGCGCGAAGAGAAGCCGCATGTAGTCGTAGATTTCGGTGACGGTACCGACGGTCGAACGCGGGTTCTTCGAGGTCGTCTTCTGCTCGATCGAAATGGCCGGCGACAGGCCGTCGATCTGGTCGACGTCCGGCTTCTGCATCATTTCGAGGAATTGCCGCGCATAGGCCGACAGGCTCTCGACATAGCGGCGCTGGCCTTCGGCATAGATGGTGTCGAAGGCAAGCGACGATTTGCCGGACCCGGACAGGCCGGTCATGACGATCAGGCTGTCACGCGGCAGGTCGAGATCGACATTCTTCAAATTGTGTTCGCGCGCCCCGCGAATGGAAAGATATTTATGGTCGGCCATGGCCGGTCGCCGCCTCAGAAGCTGGAATTTCCTGGAATGGCGGGTTTTCCCGGCCATCCCCTATGTAGGTAATTTTGCCGCCACGTCGAGAGACGCCACAATTCCCGACAAAAGCGTTTAACCGTCTTTCTCGTGAACCGGCAAGCGGAAAGAACAAAGGCCGAACACGCTCCTGACAAAGCTGTGCAAAAACTGACTTGTACGTAACCTCCCGGTGATCACGTTTTTCGGTAACCGGCTATTGATGGTTGACGTCCCCGACTCASGGGAGCAGTGTCCAGAAGTCAACTGAAGCCGGCCGTCTTTCGATGGCCTCGCCGCCAGAGGCGGCCTGCGAGACGCCGCAGGCATCTGCGATTTGTGCTTCGGGACGACACGTCGCAACGGACAAGGGAGTGGAGCCATGACGCCACCGGATCGTCCCCTAGGGTTCCAGTTGTCACTGGAGCCGCGGCAGGCATAAGTGCCAGGGTTTAGCGTTTGCGCCACCCGGCAAACCGTGACCTGCCATATCCCACAAAAATCAGAGACTGCTAGTCGGATCGACGGCTGAATGCCGCGAAGCATCCGAAATCAAACGCCGGCAGTACACTCCCGGCAAAAATTGGATTTGAGATCCAAAAAAGGCCCCGTCCGTTTGCGCAAAGCACGGCGGGGCCGTTTTCATGCGCGGCTTGTTTTGTCGACCATGGCGCGGCGCACGAGGCTGGACAGATCATGCAATCAGTGGCGCGGCAGCCCGGTGGCGCCAGCGCCTACGTCAACAGTGATGCTGCCTGAAATCCTGACATCCGTGTTGCCGATCTTGAACTGGCCGTTCCCATTGCCAGGGGATGCGTCGTCGGGTTCTGGCTGCGGAGCCGGCTTGGCGATGCGATAGTCGCTGGTCACGCCGGGCAGGGCGCCTTTGGGCGCCGCTGGCGAGCTGTCGTCGGCAAGGGCGGTGCCGCTCATGGAGCCGGCAATAGCGACCACGACAACAGCGATGACGCGATGCAACGTTCTGGACGGATGAGTGTCGGTCATCGCCCAGTTATAGTGGCGTGTCGACGAGGCGACCAGACCGGCGTCGTCAAATCTTCGACAGCCGGCGACGCGCTTCAGCCTCACGCGGCCTGTTTGCGCGTATCGAAAACATGGTCGACAAGACCCCAGGCCTGAGCCTCGCGGGCCGTCATGAAGTGGTCGCGGTCCAGCGTGCGCTCGACCTCTTCATAGGTGCGGCCGCAATGCTGCGCATAGAGTTCGGCCATATGCCGCTTTGTCTGGCCGATGCGCTCGGCATGGCGCTGGATGTCGGAGGCCTGACCCTGGAATCCACCCAGCGGCTGATGCAGCAGGATGGTGGCGTTCGGTAGCGAGATGCGACGCCCGGCCGTGCCTGCCATCAACAGGAACGAGGCCATCGACGCGGCAAAGCCCATGCACACCGTCGACACCGGGCAGCTGATGTATTGCATGGTGTCGTAGATGGCGAAGCCGCTGGTCACCACGCCGCCAGGCGAGTTGATGTAGAGCGATATCTCCTTGTCGGGATTGTCCGATTCCAGCGACAGCAGCTGCGCGCAGACCAAGGCCGAAATGTCGTCGTTGATTTCACCGTTGATGAAGATGATGCGCTCGCGCAGCAGGCGCGAGAAAATGTCGAAGGCGCGTTCGCCGCGGCTCGATTGCTCGATCACCATCGGAACCAGACTGGCAAGGCCGCTCATTGTTTTGTCTCCGTCCGTTTCGTTGTTCAGGCCGCGCGCAGCAACAGCAAAGGCGTGTTCGCTGCGGCCGGCCGTCTTGAATTGCGGAACCCCAACGAAAGCCTGCAGCCGGCGCCGGCCATGGCAACAGCGGGCATTGCCGTTCGGGCAAAACCGTCATGGACGATGCGCAGATGCGTGCCGCCGGAGACGGTGCGGGCGAGTGTGAAGGTGACAATGCTGTCGAGCGGGCTGTCGAGCCGAGCCTGCGGCCCGGCATCGCCTGGCTGCGGCCGCTCGCGCCAGGAATAGCGCAGCAGCCGTTCGGGCTCGGCGTCGATGATCTCGCATTCGATCGCCGCCTCTGGCCCGGCGAAGGCAAAACGGCTGCCGGTCTCAGGGCTGATGTCGTTCGGCATCATCCATGCGGCGAGCAGCTCGGGCACGGTCAGCGCGCGCCACACCTTTTCCGGTGGCTCCGGCAGGTCGCACTCAAACTCGATCGCGTCAGGCGCGGTGTTGGTGTCCGCGTGGCTTTGGTCTGTCATTGATCCCATGCTCTTCATTGATCCATGTCCTTCAAAACCGCCTTCAGCCTTTCGATGCGCTCCGGCCAGAAGGTCCGGTAGCGTTCGATCCAGGAGAGCAAGGGGGCAAGCCCTTGCGGATCGGCGCGGTAGTAGGCGTTGCGGCCCGCTCTCCGCTCGACCACCAAGCCAGCGCTGCGCAACACCGCCAGATGCTGGGAGACGGCGGGTTGCGACACCGTCATGCCGTTGCGCAATTCCGAGACGCTCATTTCGCCAGCGGCAAGCTGCTCAAAGACGGCGCGGCGCGTCGGGTCGGCAAGGGCGCGGAAAATCTCTGCCTCGATCATGGCAAAAGCATAAGTCGATACTTATTGATTTGGCAAGCGCTGTTTTTACGAGCTGGTCGGAAGCCAGCGCCTCACCACCCCGGCAGGTCCATCAAACGTCGCCTCGAAGATTGGCGACGCAAGCACAGCGTGGATGTGAAGCGTTCCGGTGCCGACGTTCTTGAACCCGTGTTTCCTG
>NZ_JBFULQ010000598.1:0-3169 GCF_054049815.1 Mesorhizobium sp. P5_C1
ACCATGATCAGCGACAACATGGTGTCGGTGGCGTCGGAGGCTCCTGTTGCCGTGCATGTCGAAGATTTCGGGCTGCTGCCGAACGTCGACAAACTCCAGCAGGCCGCCAATGTGACCAATATTGTCCCGACGGCATCGGTGTCGTTCGATTTCGTGTTCACCGCTGATGGCAGCAAGCCGGCCGCTGTCCAAACCATCGCGGCGAGCGCCGCCGACGTCGGCCCTGTCGCCACCGATGCGGCGAAGTCCAACTTCAGCGACGAGGAGTGCCTCAACAGGTTCGCGGTGCTGTCGCGCACCGGAGCTATCTATTTTCGAACGGCGAGCGCGCGGCTCGACAGCCAAAGCCGCCCGCTGCTTGCGGAGGTCGTCGGCGTCGTTGGCAAGTGCCCGGGCCTCAAGGTCGAGGTTTCCGGACACACCGATTCCGATGGGTCGCCTGTCGAGAACAAGCTCTTGTCGGAGCGCAGGGCTCAAGCCGTTGCCGACGCCATTGTCGCCGCGGGCATTCCTCGCACGCAGATCACGGCGACCGGCTACGGTGAGGATCATCCGGTTGCCGCCAACGACACGCCGAAGAACAAGGCGCTCAATCGGCGGATCGAGTTTTCCGCCACCAAGCTCGTCAACTGAGGAAGGATCTGTTGTCCCRGTGAGTTTCGATCTGATTGCCCGTTGCGGTGGCCTTATGCGCGGCATCGGGCTTGTCGCGCTGGCACTGCTTTGGACGTTGTCGGCCGCCAGTGCCGAACGCCGTGTTGCGCTGGTCCTTGGCAATTCCCAGTATCAGCATGCCCCGGCGCTGACCAATCCGGTACGCGACGCCCAGGCCATGGCCGAACGCCTGAAGAGCCTGGACTTTGAAGTCGTTTCCGGCTTCGACCTGACCAAATTGCAGACCCAGACGACGATTGCACAGTTCGCAAAGCAGGTTCGCGGCGCCGACATCGCCCTTTTCTTCTATGCCGGCCACGGGTTGCAGGTTTCAGGCAGCAATTACCTTCTTCCGGTCGATGCAGCGCTTGAGGACGAGACCTCGCTCGATTTCGAGGCGGTGCCGGTGGATTTCGTTCTGCGGCAGATGTCGCGCGAGACCAGCATAAGGCTGATCTTCCTCGATGCCTGTCGTGACAACCCGCTTGCCGAGGTGTTGGCAAAGACCGCCGGCGTCAAGGGAGCAAAAAGCGGCCTTGCCGAAATTCCGATCGAGAACGGTGGCGCCGGCACGCTTGTCGCGTTCGCCACCAGTCCTAGCCAGGTCGCCTATGACGGGTCGGGCGAACATTCGCCGTTCGCTTCGGCGCTGCTCGCGCATATGGGCGAAACCAATGTTTCCATCACCGAAGCGATGAACCGCGTTACCGCCGATGTCTTCAAGGCAACGGCCGGCAAGCAGCGTCCCTGGATCAATGTCTCGCTGACCACCGAGGTCGTCCTGCACAAGATCGATCTCAACGCGCCGCTGATTGTCGGCGAGGCGACCGCTCCGCAACCGGAAGGCGGCTCGGAGGTGCGCAACGCCACGGCAAATCCGTCGGGCTCGGGTGACGACGCCCAGCTGGCACTCAATGTGCTGCGTCAGAAAATCCCGAAGCTTGCCTCGGACGACCCCATCTTTTTCAACCACCCTATCGATTTCGGTGATCCGGAAATCGACGGCAAAAGCATTGCCGAGCTCATCAAGAGCAAGCCGCGCTTCAGTCCGGTGGAGGGATTGGACAAGTCGGTATGGGAAGGCAAGCACTGTGATGGCTGCCATCAATGGAACGAGGAGCGGCTGTGCGAACAGGCGAAAAATTTCGCCGCCAACGATGTCTCTGTCTTGCGCCTGCAGCATCCGCTTGGAACGCGCTTCAAGGTGGCGCTGGCCAAATGGGCTCAAGGCGGCTGCAAGTAAGGCAGGATGGGTGACGGACGCTGTGACGCTCTAATATGCATCCGCTGATTGGCGCAGCGCCTCGATCTCTGCCATCTGGATGCCCATCTCGACAAATGCCGAAAGAACGGAAAACCGGTCCGCGAGTGCGACACGTGCCAGTCCGGCCAGAATCCCGGCATTGACTGCATGGGCAGCAGGAAATGGCTGCAGGCCCGATGCCATCGTCGCGGCCCTGGCCGAACCATTGTCGCGCCATCCCGCGGCCAGGGCAATCCAGCCGACCGGCGTTGTTGGCGGTGTCGCCCCGGCTGTGCTGACGGCTGCCCGTAGGTGGGGACTGTCCGGTTCACCCACCCAGTCGCGGACAAGCGCGAGCAATTCGTGATCGCTCTCGTCGAACAGGTCGGTCAGGTGGCTCAGGCATTCATGGGCCCACCAGACCGCGGCCCGCTCGGGAAGCAGGTAGGCACAGAATGTAATCGCTTCCTCGGGAACGCGTCCGGCGAGGAGGCCGCGGCAAAACTCGATCGGTTGCTGTTCGGTTGGAGGTGTTCTCATGTCCCGGGCAATAGCGGGACAAGCCGTGAAAAGATCCCGTGCCGTTTTGAATCGGAGCCCATTGGCCATGACCGCCGCGCTTTCATCGAGGAACTCCGGCCACTCAAGCCCCAGGCGCGGCGCGGGTCAAGTCTCAACCCGTGACGCGGCAACAACTCTCGGCATTGTCGTGCCCCCAGCGTTTGTCGACAGACAATTGCCTGGGAATTTGGTATGATCGCAGCCGCTCGAAATCTGGTGCTCAAACAGGAGGAGCCGCTATGCAGTGGAGCAGTTCAGCCTTTGTGTTGGCGGTCGTGTTTTGCTCGACCCACGCTTTCGCCGACCCCGTTCAGAAATCAGAAGACATTGTGAAGTTTTTTGCCGGTGCGGCCGATCTCGGCAAGTCGCGAGGAATTTGTGTCGGCTCCGAGGAGGAGTGCAAAAGCAAGAGCAAGGCAGGTGACGCGCCGGGAGAAAAAACCGGCCTCGACATGATGATCAATTTCGGCCTGGATTCGGCCGAACTCAACCCGACTGCGCGCGCTGAACTCGACGAGGTCGCCAAGGCCCTGAAGGACAACCGGTTGAGCAAGTTCAACTTCGTCGTCGAAGGCTACACCGACGCCACTGGCACGGTGCACTACAATGAGGGCCTGTCACAACGACGAGCGCAATCGGTGGCAGCATTCCTGACGGCCAGCGGCATCGACACAGCACGCCTCAACGCGATCGGCATGGGCGAAAAGAATC
>NZ_JBFULQ010000599.1:0-3150 GCF_054049815.1 Mesorhizobium sp. P5_C1
ATCCTGATTTTCCTGCCGCTGTCCTTCAACTCCGGCAGCTTCTTTCGCTTCCCCCTCGATGGGTTGAGCTTGCGCTGGTATCAGGATCTGTTCACCTCACCCTTCTGGATCCGCTCTCTTGTCAACTCATTGCTGGTCGGCGCGTGTGCGACGGCGCTTGCCATGGCTCTGGGCGTGCCAGCGGCCTTCGGCCTGTGGAAAGCGACGTTCCGCGGCAAGAGCCTGCTGGTCGGACTGCTGATCTCGCCCATGATGGTGCCCGTCATCATCACCGGCGTTTCTGTCTACTACGCGTCGGCACCGTTCCTGCTCAACAACACCTATATCGGACTCATTCTGGCGCATACGGCGATCGCGGTGCCCTTCGTCATCGTGACGGTCTCGGCCAGTCTTTCTGGATTCAATCCGGATTATCTGCGTGCCGGTGCCAGCCTCGGCGCGCCGCCCTTGCTCATCTTCCGCAGGATCACCTTGCCACTCATTCTTCCGGGCGTGGTCAGCGGCGCACTGTTTGCATTTTCCGCTTCGTTCGATGACGTCGTCATCGCGCTGTTCATGGCCGGACCCGAACAGCGCACCCTGCCGCGCCAGATGCTCACCGCCAGTGTCGACGGCTTTCGCCTTACGATCACGGCGGCTGCCTCGCTGATGATCCTGATTTCGGTCGCTTTAATGGCTGTGATCCTGATGCTGCAGCGTCGCAGCCGGCGTCTGGCGGCGACGATCGCCTGATCACTTCAATCCCATAGGTATTCATTCGCAATGACACGAACGATAGAAACACAGGTGCTTGTCGTCGGCGGCGGCCCGGTCGGCCTCACCCTCGGCATGGATCTCGCGTCGCGCGGCGTGGAGACGCTGGTGGTGGAAATGCGGCATGAGGGGGAGCCGCCGAGTGTCAAATGCAATCACATAGCAGCTCGTTCGATGGAGATTTTCCGCCGCTTGGGCGTTGCCGGAAAGCTGCGGCAAACCGGCTTGCCGGCCGACTATTCCAACGACATTTCCTACCGAGTGAGCTTCACCGGCAAGGAATTGTCGCGCATCGAAATTCCGTGCCGGAAGGACCGCTATACGGCGACCGGCGGCCCTGACACATGGTGGCCGACGCCGGAGCCGCCGCACCGGATCAACCAAATCTATATCGAACCGGTGCTGTTCGCCCATGCCGCGGCGATGCCGAATCTCTCCTTGCTCAACCGTGTCCAGATCAATGATTTCACCCAGGATGACGATGGCGTTCAGGCAACGGGGCGGCTGCTCGATACGGGCGAGACCATCTCCATTCGCGCTCGCTATATGGTTGGCTGCGATGGCTCGCGTTCGGGCGTGCGTAAGGCGATTGGCGCCAAGCTTTCCGGTACGGCGGTCGTGCAGCGCGTCCAGTCCACTTATATCAGAGCGCCGTCGCTGCTGTCGCTCAGCAACCTGAAGCCCGCTTGGGCGACATTCTCCCTCAACCCGCAGCGTTCCGGCAATGTCTATGCGATCGACGGCAAGGAGAAGTGGCTGGTTCACAACTATCTCAGGCCGGGCGAGGAAGACTTTGAAGCCATCGACCGCGACTGGGCGTTGCGAACCATCCTCGGCGTCGGTCCTGATTTCGCGTACGAAATTCTTAGCAAGGAAGACTGGATCGGTCGGCGCCTGGTAGCCGACAAGTTCCGCGACAGGCGCGTCTTCATCTGCGGCGACGCGGCCCATCTATGGGTGCCGATGGCCGGGTACGGCATGAATGCCGGCATCGCCGACGCTGCAAACCTCGCCTGGCTGCTCGCCGCTCACCTGAACGGCTGGGCGCCGGCATCCATTGTCGACGCCCATGAGAAAGAGCGGCTGCCCATCACCGAGCAGGTGTCGCATTTTGCGATGAACCATGCGCTGGCGTTGTCGAAGCAACGCGGCGACGTTCCTGACAACATCGATGATGACGACGCCGAGGGCCAGCGAGCAAGAGCCGCGCTTGGCAAACTCGCCTATGACCTCAACGTTCAGCAATATTGCTGCGGCGGGCTGAACTTTGGCTATTTTTATGACCAATCCCCCATCATCGCCTATGACGGAGAAAAACCACCTGCCTACGGCATGGCCGACTTCACACCGTCCACGGTTCCGGGCTGCCGGACCCCTCACGTCTGGCTCGACGATGGCCGCTCGCTCTACGACGCGATGGGTCCCGATTACACGCTGCTTCGCTTTGATCCTTCGATTGACGTGACCACATTCTTGGCCGCAGCGAACGCGATCGCTGTTCCTGTCCGGTTGCTCGATGTCACGGCGGAGGACGCTGCTGGCGTCTACGACAAGGCCTTGGTCCTCTCGCGGCCCGACCAGCATGTCGCCTGGCGGGGTGATACCGCACCGACTGATCCGCTCGGTCTTATCCAGCTTATTTGCGGAATGGCCATACAGCACGAGGCAGCATGACCAACAACCCTCAGAGGACCGTTTCAGCGGTTCAATCCTATCCCGATCTGCGCTTGCTGATCGGCGGCGAATGGCATGAGCGAGGCGATCGTGAGTCAATACCGGTCTTCAATCCCGCGACCGAGGCCGTTCTTGGCAACCTGCCCGTGGCAACTCAGGCCGACATGGATGCCGCTCTAGCGGCGGCGGCAACCGGCTTCGAGCTATGGCGGAGACGTTCGCCCCTTGACCGTTCCGATATCATCCGCCGCGCGGCCGCAATCGTTCGGGAAAGGGGTGAGAGCATCGCGCGTCTGATCACGCTCGAAGAAGGCAAACCTCTGGCCGAGGCCCGTATCGAGGCGGAAGCCGCTGCGCAGACTCTGGAATGGTTTGCCGAGGAGGGGCGCCGGGCTTACGGCAGGATCATACCCTCGCGCATCGAAGGGATGCAGCAATTCGTGGTCAAGGAACCAGTCGGCCCGGTGCTGGCGATCGCGCCCTGGAATTTTCCAGCCGTCAATCCGGCCAGAAAGCTGGGCGCGGCATTGGCCGCGGGTTGCTCGTGCATTCTCAAACCACCCGAAGAAGCGCCAGCCAGTGCCATGTCGATCGTCCAGGCGCTGGACGATGCAGGGATTCCCAAGGGCGTGATATCCATGCTGTTCGGTATACCTGCCGAGATTTCATCGTATCTGATCGCCTCCCCGATCATACGCAAGGTATCGTTCACCGGTTCGGTGC
>NZ_JBFULQ010000600.1:0-3144 GCF_054049815.1 Mesorhizobium sp. P5_C1
ATGCCGGCCATGCCCGGCAGGCAACTAGATATGTTCGCGAAGCGTGTCGGCGATCATGACATCGACACTCTGTGCCGACACTCCGAGGATCGCCTCGGAATCGGAGGAATCGACCAGCAACGGACTTTCGAAGAGGTAGCTCATTTCCACGAGTTCGTGCATCCCCAACGCGTCCATCTGGGCATGCGAGTAGGTGCTGACTTCGGGAGTTTTTTTCCCAGCATCGCCGAGGTCTTCTGCATGATGACCCGGGGCGAAGCATGCTGGGACGGAACGTGAAATGCACGGCCCCATTCTCCAGCATAGGATGAGGCAGCCACAAGTGTTCTGGCCACGTCCTTCGTGAAGGTCCAGGCATGATCCGCATCAAGATTGCCCAGGAAGGTAACGGGTCTCGCATCCAACAGAGAGGGCAATGCCAAAATCGAGAAGTAGGTGACTGCGCCGTACCCAAGGTAATCGCTGGAACGAACCTCAATGGTGGGAACACCGGCGCCAAGGGCTCGCTGCCACATTATGGTTCGAACGGTGCCCTTGCGCGAGGTGGGATCAAGCGGCAGATCGGGGCGAAGCTGGCCCTTGGCATTTGCGCCGTATCCATAGAGATTTCCCAGAACGATCAGTTTTGCGCTGACCATCTTGGCTGCGCGCGTGACCCCATCCATGATCGGGAAAAAATCAGTTGGCCAACGGTCATAGGCGGCCATGGCGCACATGAAAATGGCGTCCGCGCCCCGGCTAATCCGCGCAAGCGCGTCGGCGTCCGTGGCATCTGCCTGGACCGCGCGCACGTGCTTCAGATCAATGGAGCCGACACCTCGGCTTGTGAGAACAACGTCATGTCCGGCTTCTCCAAGCAGGCGAGCGGTTTCCAGCCCCACCGGACCGGCGCCCACAACTACATAGATACTCATGTCAAATTCCTTCGAACGTTGCGATGTCGTCAACGTTAGCCAGGCAACGCATTGAAAATCGCGCGGCATTCGCCAAATGTTCAGCATGTTTCGCCAATCGTTGAGGCCGCCCATGCATCGACAGTTTGCTTCGTCCGCGGYCAACGCCGTTACCATCGCGGCATTGCAGGTTGAGGCCGGCAGCTTCCAATTGCCCCAAGCCCATCGGCACCGCGTCTTCGTCCACGCAAGCGCAGCGACGCGTTCCTATTGCAGCCAGGTTGGGAAGTATTTCGTACGACGCGCCGGCGATATCGATCTCGTACCCGCGGGAGAGGAAGGAGGATTTGAAGCCGAGACGCGGTTCAACACCATTGAACTCAGCCTCTCACCAGCCTTGATGGAGAACGTCGCAGCGGAACTGGGTTCGGCAAGCCTTCGACGGCTTGAGACGCGTCACCTTCTCCGTGACGAACGGATTGAGCATCTCGCGCGCGCGCTCGAGAACGATTTCCGCTCAGGCACACCGAGCGGATCGCTGTTCGCGGATAGCATCGGCGTTGCGCTGGCGGTTCGCCTGCTGGGTCTTGATGAAAAGGAGACCGAGCGAGCGAGCCGTTTGTCCGAGATCCAACTAAAGCGTGTAGTCGACTTCATCGAAGCCCAAATCCAAACCCCGCTGTCCCTGGAAACATTGAGCAGGGTCGCTGGGGTCAGCAATTCACACCTGAGAACCTGGTTCAAAGCTGCGACGGGACTGACCGTTCATCGCTATGTGCTTCGTCGCCGGGTCGAAAGGGCGCGTTTGTTGCTGTTGGCAGGCGACTTCAGCATCAGCGAGGTGGCGCATCTGACGGGCTTCGCTCACCAATCCCACCTTTCCCATTGGATGCGGCGCGAGATCGGCGAAACGCCTCGTGGCATCAAACGGTCGCGCTCCGTTGCCTGACGCGTCAGGGTCCTGAGCCTAGTAACCGTAGTAAAGCCCCAGGCCCCGCTGCAGGGCCGATGCCAGATGCGCCTGCATCGCCGCTGCTGCTGCCTCCGGGTCACGTGCCTTGCATGCCAAGATGACCTGCATGTGCTCGCGCAGGGATTGCAGCACGAGTGGCACGGTGACTTTTCTGTCCAGCCGGATCAGCCGAACGTAGTTGTGCAGCCGCTTGTAAGAACTCTCGATCAATGGATTGTTCAGGCTGGCAATGATGGAGTGATGCAGCAAGGTCTCGAGTTCCTCGAGGTCGGCTCTGACATGGTCGGTGAGCCCGGTGCGCTCGATCTCTTCGATGGTCGACAGATGTCGTCGTTCCAGTTCCGCCAATTCCGCCTCTTCGGCGGTTTGCGCGTAAACACCTGTCGCCGCCCGTTCCAGAATGCTGCGAAACTGATAGGTCGATCTGGTCAATTCGAATCCGGGCTTCACGAACTGGATGCCCGACCGCGAGTGGATGATGACGATCCCCTCCGCCTCGAGCAGCTTGAGTGCATCGCGAAGAGGCGCAACCGGGATCTGGAGCATTTTGACGAGATCGCCTTGCGACAGAAAGGCCCCTGCGGGGATCTTTCGCTCAAACAGCGTTTCGAGAATTCGCGTGTAGGCACGATCGCCAAGGCGTTGGCCCGGTGCCGCTCCGTCGTTTCCGTCGGGCTCCCTTTCGCGCTCAGCCACTTGCTTCACCCCTCTGAATCTGAAATATCTAAACAACATTCTGGAATATCAGATATAGAGACTTTAATATGCGCATCGCAGAATACCGCATCACTCGTTATCAATTCGCTCGTGACCGTATCATAGGTGACAGTCAGGTGCGTATCGATGCGGTGCATGTAGCCGCGCTCGAGCTCGTTGGCGAGGACGGCCAAATTGGACTGGGCTTTGTGCAGAGCTTGTTTCACCCTTTACCCGCCCAGGCGGAGATCGTCCGCGTTTTTGAGGAAGAGGTCTGGCCCGGTCTTGTCGGACAGGCGCCGCTGGCGCTCGTGCACCGGGTCCAGCGGCCCCGCGGCGGCAACCGACGCCTCTTCGGCTTGCCTTTCGAAGAAGCCCTTCAGGTTGCCTTGTGGGATCTGAGCGCCAAGCAGGCCGGCCTACCGTTGCACAGCCTGCTGGGAAGCCGCCGCAAGCGCGTGAGAGCCTATGCCTCAGGTCTCGATTTCCACCTTGGCGACGATGAGTTCCAAGCGTTTTTTGCCCATGCCGACGCCCTCGGGTACCGCGCGTTCAAGATCAAGGTGGGGCACCCCGATTTCG
>NZ_JBFULQ010000601.1:0-3135 GCF_054049815.1 Mesorhizobium sp. P5_C1
CCTCCAGCGCCGTGATCAGCCGGTGTATGCCGGATTTGGAGGCAAGGTCGAGCGCTTCCTTCATCTCGTCGAAGGATGGCGGAATGCCGCTTTCCTTGAGCCGTTCATGAATGAACATCAGCAGTTCGTGTTGTTTACGCGTCAGCATGGCAGCCCCCAGGTTACCCAAAACCAGAATCGGAAAAACAAACCCAGAACAAACACTATCTGTTCCAGTTGTGTTCCGCAACCGTTTAAAGTTTAATGAACTTGTTAAGGCGGCTGAAATTATTTGGCGCCCCGGAAGTGGGTCGCGATCGACGCATGCCTGCCACCGCCGAGCGCTTGGTTGGATTGAAATTGCTATGGTTAATGGCCTGTGGCTCACCCAGTGTCGGGCTTGGCCTCGGCTAACGCTGGAGCTCGACAAGAGGGCTCGGTTCACTTCACCGGTCGTGGCTCCCGTGAACGAAAGGGAGCCAAAATGCCAACTTTGGCGGAGGAATTGCCCGTATCGGCCTTGCCTTGTTCCTCGTCGCATTACCGCTTGTTTGTGCTGCCGTCGCCGGCATGGACATAGACATGCAGCGTGTAGCCGATGTGGGCAACCATCAGGGTTTTCGCGCGCTCGATGTCGCGATCCAGCGCCGCTTCCATGAGCGCGGTATGATGTTCGATCGCGACGGCCTGGCGCAGCGCCTCCATGGCCTCTTCGTAGCCATGCTGGAGACCGGCGGCCGCCCGCAAGGTTGGCGCCAGGCCAAGAAAGCGGTGATGGCGACGCAACTGATCCGCGATCGTGGAGTGGAAGGTCAGCAGCCAGGGGGACGCTGCMGCGCTGAGCAGTGCCGCGTGGAAAGCCTCGTGCTTTTCATCCCATTCGTCGACCACTTCGTCGGACGGGTCGTCGACCGCGGTCCTGCTGCGCGACAGCCGGTAATGGGCAGCGACGACGGCGTCCTCCCATTCACGGCCGCCTTTCTCGATCGATTCCTGGAGCAGAGGCAGTTCAACCACCAATCTGGCGCGTGACAGATCTTCCAACTCGTTGCGCGATACCGCGGCGACGGCAAAGCCGCGATTGCTGATGGCGGTCACCAGGCGCTCGGCCTCCAACCGCGAGAGTGCCTCGCGCAGCGGTGTCCAGCCGATGCCGTAGCTGTTGCGCAACGCGCTGAGCTTGAGCGGCGCGCCGGGCTTCAGACGGGTGGTGAGGATATCGCGGCGCAGCAGCCTGTAGGCTGCTACTGTCTTCGAGAAGTGCTCGTCGTCCAGCATTGCCGACCATCCGTACCAATTGGTCGGGTGATTATATATGAAATCCTTCCATTGCGTAAATAATATATAATGTTTGACAAGACCCAAGGGACTGCCCATGATCGCCAACGGTTTCACCTGATATGTTCATCTGAGCACGCCCATGCGCGGGGATAGTCGACCATGAATGCAACTCCCGATCTCGCTGCAATCGAGGCGATGGATGCCGCGGACCCGCTGCGTTCCATGCGCGATCGTTTCGTCTTGCCGCAACGGGTGATCTACCTCGACGGCAATTCGCTTGGCGCGGCTTCTCCCGCCGTCTTCGACGAACTGAACAAGGCCGCCACACAGGAATGGGCGCAGGACCTCATCCGTGCCTGGAACACCGCCGGCTGGTTCGACATGCCAGTCGAGCTCGGCGACCAGCTCGGACGCCTGATCGGCGCCGCGGCCGGTCAGACTGTGGTCTGCGATACGACGTCGATCAACATCTACAAGGTGCTGCATGCGGCGCTCGCGATGCGTCCGGACCGGTCGGTCATCGTCGCCGAGGGCGACAGCTTCCCGACCGATCTCTATATGGCCGAGGGCGTTGCTTCGACGCGGCCGGGTACGGTCCTGCGGCTCGAGGGCGTCGACGCGCCTGATATCGAGGAACTGATCGACGAGCGCGTCGCCGTTATCCTGGTCAACCACGTCAACTACAAATCCGGCCAGTTGCGCGACATGGCGGCGCTGACGCGCAAGGCCCATCAGGCTGGTGCGCTGATCGTCTGGGATCTCTGTCACACCGCCGGCGCGCTGCCGGTCGAACTCGACGCTGCCAATGCCGATTTCGCCATCGGCTGCACCTACAAGTACCTCAATGGCGGCCCGGGTTCGCCAGCCTTCATCTATGCCGCACAGCGGCACCACGGTGATGTCTATCAGCCGCTCAGCGGCTGGTGGGGGCATGCGCGGCCGTTCGCCTTCGAACAAGGCTATGCCGCAGGCACCGGCATTCGCCGGTTCCTGTGTGGCACGCAGCCGGTGTTGTCGATGCGGGCGCTCAAGGGCGCCCTGGACCTCTGGAACGATGTCGACATGGTGGCGGTGCGCCAAAAGAGCATCGGGCTGACCGATCTGTTCATCCAGCTGGTCGAAGCAAGGTGCGGGGCGTACGGGCTCGAGCTTGAAAGCCCGCGTAACGGCAACGAGCGCGGCAGCCAGGTGTCATTCATCCACCCCAGCGGCTACCAGGTGATGCGGGCCTTGATCGAGCGCGGCGTGATCGGCGATTTCCGGGCGCCTTCGACCATCCGCTTCGGCTTCACGCCGCTCTATATCGGCTACAAGGATGTCTGGCAGGCGGTCGACATGCTGGAAGACATCCTGCGCACTGGCGTCTGGCAAGACGCGCGTTTCGCGGTCAAAACCGCGGTGACCTGAGAAGCTAGAGCCGGGTGCGAACTGTCCAGAGTTCCGGAAACAGGACGACCTCGAGCATCTTCTTCAGGTAGGACGCACCCGACGTGCCACCGGTGCCGCGCTTCAGGCCGATGATGCGTTCGACCGTGGTTACGTGGTTGAAGCGCCAGCGGCGGAAATAATCCTCGAAGTCGACCAGTTTTTCAGCCAGCTCGTAGAACATCCAGTAGCGCTGTGGGTCGCGGTAGATTGTCTGCCAGGCGACCAGGACCGCTTCATTCTCGGTGCGCGTCTCACGCCAGTCGGTACGGTTGGCGTCAGCACCGATGTCGAATCCGTTGCGGGCGAGCAGCAGCAGCGCTTCGTCGTAGAGCGACGGTTCGGCCAGGATCGCCTCAAGCTTCCCGCTGAGGTCCGGCCGGTGCTTGTGCGGGCCTAGCATGGCGAGGTTGCGGTTGCCGGCCATGAACTCGATGGCGCGATACTGCC
>NZ_JBFULQ010000602.1:0-3134 GCF_054049815.1 Mesorhizobium sp. P5_C1
CCATGGGCAAGCGGATCGTTTTCACCGGTGGCAGCGGCAAGATCGGCCGCCACGTCATACCCTATCTGCTCGAACGTGGGCATCAGGTTCTGAACCTCGACCTCACACCTCTCGATGTGCCTGGGGTGGAGACTGTGATCACCAACCTTGCGGATGCCGGCGAGACCTATAATGCGCTGACGCTGCATTTCGGCTTCAAGGAATATTTCGGCGGAAAGGGCCGCGGCCYGGTCGACGCCGTGGTCCATTTCGCAGCGATCCCGCGGATATTCCTGCGGCCGGACAACGCCATGTTCGCCGCCAATGTGCAGTCGACCTACAATGTGATCGAGGCCGCCACCAAACTCGGCATCCGCAAGATCGTCACAGCTTCCAGCGAAACGGTCTATGGCGTGTGCTTTGCCGAAGGCGAACGCGACTTCACATCGTTTCCGGTGGAAGAGGACTACGACACCGATCCGACCGACAGCTATGGCCTTTCAAAAGTCCTCGGCGAGAAGATCGCGCGCTCCTTCGCTACCCGCACAGGGAGCGATATCTACGCTCTGAGGATCGGCGGCGTTGTCGAACCGCAGGACTACGCCCGGTTTCCGGAGTTCCTGGCCGAACCCTCAAAGCGGCGGCGCGACGGCTGGACCTATATGGACGCGCGCGACCTGGGCCAGATCGTGCATTTGTGCATCGAGAAGGACGGTTTGGGGTTCCAGGTATTCAACGCCGTCAACGACAACATCGTCTCGGACACACCAACGGCAGAGTTTCTCAAGAAGCACGCGCCCGACACGCCGATTACTCGCTCCATGGGCGTGTTCGAGGGGCCAATCTCAAATCGAAAGCTGCGCGAGGTCCTGGGGTTCAGACAGGAACATGATTGGCGAACGCGCCCGGCGGGTTCATGACGGCCCACGACGTGGCCCATCGAGGGAACCGACGCATCCCCTGAGGAATGCGTCGGGCCAAGCTCACGTGTGGCGTATTTCCGTTCCCAGCACCTTCAGGCATTCGCGGATGAAGGCTGCAAGCGCCGTCCAACCTTTGGCCGAAACCATCGTCCCATCCACATAGGCATCGGTCGGAGAGAGATCGATGTAGGTGCCGCCAGCAAGCGTCACCTCCGGCTCGCAAGCCCCTAGCGCGCCGACCTTCTTGCCGCGGACGACGCCGTCCACGGCAACCAGGATCTGGACGCCGTGGCAGATCGTAAATATCGGCTTCTTCGCCTCGTGGAAGTGGCGGACCATCGCCTGCACGCGCTTGTCGGTGCGGATGTATTCCGGTCCGCGCCCGCCGGCGCAGTAGACCGCATGATACTGATCAAGCTGCTTCTCGGCCTCGGAAAAAGTCTTGTTGATCAGTGCATTGTGACCGGGTTTTTCCGTGTAGGTCTGGTCGCCTTCGAAGTCGTGCAGCGACGTTTTGATCAAGTCGCCGGCGTTTTTGTCGGGGCAGACGACATGGACAGTGTGGCCGACGGCCTCCATCGCCTGCTGGTAGACGAAGATTTCATATTCCTCGGTGAACTCACCTGTCAGCATCAGGATTTTTTTGCCTGGCATGGCTCTTTCCTCTCGGTGTTTGTGATGGGCAAGGCGCACCCCGCGTCTTGCCCTTAAGGGCTCGAAGTCGGGATCAGAACGGGGAGTCGGGGAAGTAGTATTCCTTGGCGTTGGCCTGGGTGATCAGCGGAGCGTCAAGCTTGACCGTGCCGCGGACCGGCGCCTGGCCAATCAGATTGGCGACGGTCATGTAGATTGCCGTCTTGATCATCGACGGCGGGTATGGCGTCTCGACCGGCGTCATTGCATCGCCGTCGATCACTTTCTTGACGATATCCTTCATGCCGTTGCCGCCGAGCGCCAGCTTGATGTCCGTCCGGCCCGACTGCTTCACGGCCTCCAGCACGCCGAGCAGCATGTCGTCATCGTTGGCCCAGACCGCGTCGATATGCGGATACTTGGCCAGGTAGTCCTGCATGAGCTTGAAGGCTTCATCGCTGTTCCAATGGGCATATTGAATGTCGAGTACCTTCAGGCCGGTGCCCTTGATCGTATCCTCGAAGCCCTTAATGCGCTCGTCGTCGATGACGGTCGGAATGCCGCGCAGCACGACAAGGTCACCCTTGCCGCCCAGCTTGTCGATCATGAACTTCGCTGTGTTGGTGCCCACCGCGATATTGTCGCCGGCGAGGTAGAGGTCCTGGATCGAGGCATCGGTCAGGCCCCGATCGACGACGGTGATGAACGTTCCCATGTCCTTGATGGCCTTGACCGGCTGGGTCAGTTCCTCGGACGTGTATGGCAGGATGACCAGGGCATCGAGCTTGCGGCTGGCGGACAAATCCTCCAGCGCGCTCACCTGCTCGGCCGCCGATGGCGAGGTCTTGACGACCACCTCGACATCGGGAAACGCCGCGTTGATTTCCTTGGCGGCAGCCTGTGCGTGGTAGACGATTCCAGCCGTCCAGCCATGATCCGCCGCTGGGATCGAGACCGCCACCACCCTCTTGTCGGCTGCAAGCGCCTGGCCGGCCAACAACAGCGCGCCAGCTGCCGCGGCCGCGACCCATTTTCTACTAAACATCAACTACCTCCCAGAGATATGGACCAGACAACACAAGGCACCCGTCGGGTCCGAGGACGGGTTATTTCGAAAACCGCTGCACAAGCATGGCGATGATGATGATGACGCCCTGCACCGCAGCGACCAGGTATTCGGAGACGAAATCGGACAGCACCATCAGGTTGGCGATGAGCTCGAGGATCACCGCACCTGCGACCGTTCCCCAAATGTGGCCTTTGCCGCCGCGAAGAGCGGTCCCGCCGATAACCACCGCGGTTATCACCTGCAGCTCCCACAGCACTCCGGTGGTCGGGGTCGCCGCTCCAAGCCGTGGCACGTAACAGATGGCGGCGACGGCGACGCACACGCCCTGGATGACGAAGGCGATGGTACGCGTCTTGATGACCGAGATGCCCGAATAGCGGGCGACGTCCTCATTGGCGCCGACAGCCGCGCATTTGCGGCCGTATTTGGTCTTGTAGAGTACGAAGGCGCCGATCGATGCCACAACGGCCGAAATCAGGATCGGAACAGGAATGCCGGCGAGGGTGCCGAAATAGACCGGCCTGTAGGCC
>NZ_JBFULQ010000603.1:0-3124 GCF_054049815.1 Mesorhizobium sp. P5_C1
CGTCAACGGCATCAAGACGGCGCGGCAACGGATCGTTGCCAGAGACGACGAAGACCGCCAGGGCTTCCTGCGCAAGCGCGGCTTCTCCAAGTCCGAGACCACGAAGATCATCGATACTGTTCTCAGGGAGGAAGGCAGACCTCCGGAATCGATCTTTGATTTCGTGCAGGGCATCACGCGGGTCGCGCGCGACAAGCCGCATCAGGACGTCCGCCTGGACATGGAAGGCAAAGCCAAGAAGCTTCTCGACTTCGCCGCATGATCCTCCGCAGGCCGGCTACGAAAACTCTCGCCGCCGGCCTCGCCTCCGGGCCGTCTCCATCAATTCCAGCGCGGTCCTCCTAAGCAGGGGGACGGCGCTTTTTTCGTGGATAGAACCCGGTGCCCAACATGCTGGAGGCCCCTCGGGCGGCTCGGTCGCGTCGAGATCCGCGAGCCGGGGCCAGGTCGGCGTGAGGCCTGGAGGCAGAGGGGGGAGGGGAGGGTTTTTGACGGGCTTGGAGGTTCGGGGAGAGGCCCCGGGCCGCCCGTCATGGAGAACCTGACCATGGCAAAGAACGCCATTCAGAAGATCGCGATGAACGCCGCGGAGAATATTTCCTATGACAAGCTGATGCTGTCGCAGAAAAATGTCCGGCGCATCAAGGACGGCGTGTCGATTGAGCAGCTGGCCGAAGACATCGGACGGCGAAAGCTTATCCAGAGCCTGAACGTCCGTCCCGTGCTCGACCGCGAGGGCGAGGAGACCGGCACGTACGAGGTGCCCGCCGGCGGCCGGCGTTATCTCGCGCTCGGCATCCTCATCAAGCAAAAGCGCTTGGCCAAGAATGAGCCAATCCCCTGCATCGTCAATCGCGGGCAGGAGACCTCGGCCGAGGAGGATTCGCTTGCCGAAAACCTGCGGCGCGCCGACCTCCATCCGCTCGACCAGTTTCGGGCCTTCAAGACGCTCAGCGATCAGGGCCTCGATCCAGACGAGGTCGGCGCCCGCTTCTTCGTATCGCCGGCGACGGTGAGGCAGCGCCTGCGGCTGGCCTCGGTGTCACCGAAACTTCTCGATCTCTACGAGAAGGACGAAATCCGCCTCGAACAGATCATGGCGTTTTCGATCTCGGACGATCACGCGCGCCAGGAGCAGGTCTGGGAGCGGATTTCCAGCTCGCACACGCAGGAACCCTATTACATCAGGCGCCTGCTGACCGAGACCACCGTTCGCGCCGACGATCGCCGGGCCGTCTATGTCGGCGCCCAAGCCTATGAAGCGGCTGGAGGAGTCATCCTTCGCGACCTGTTCGAGCAGGATTCCGGCGGCTGGTTCCAGGATGCCGCACTCCTCGAGAAGCTTGTCTTCGACAGGCTGAAGGTGGATGCCGAGGCGATCCGCGCTGAAGGCTGGAAATGGGTGGAGGCGGCGATCAGCTTTCCCTATGGCCACACCTCCGGAATGCGGCGCATCTATGCCGAGGCGCAGGAGCTCAGCGCCGAGGAGATCGAACGCTACGACGCGCTGAAGGCCGAATACGACAAGCTGGATGCGGACTATGCCAAGGCAGAGGAGACCGACGAGGCAATCGAGGCGAAGCTTGACCAGCTGGGTGCCGAGCTCGATGCGATCGATGATCGCCCTCAAAGCTACGATCCCGCCCAGAAGACCATTGCCGGGGTGTTCGTTATGCTTGCCGCGAACGGCAAGCTCCAGGTCGACGCCGGTTTCGTTCGGTCCGAGGACGAGCCGCGGCCCGAAACCAGCGACGTCGATGAGGGCGAGGAAGGGGGCACCGAGGGCCAAACCCGATGCAATGGCGACGACGACGGCCATGGCGTTGTCCTCAACGGCCAGCCGGTGAACGACGCCTCTGGCGACGACGGCGAGGACGATGGCATCAAGCCCCTCCCTGATCGGCTCGTCTTCGACCTGACGGCGCAGCGCACGCTGGCGCTACGCAACGCGCTCGCCKGCGACGTCGATATCGCCATTATCGCCGCACTCCATGCCTTCGTCTTGCAGGTCTTCTATCGCTTCGCGCCGAACACGTGCCTGGAGATCAGCCTGAAGAGCGGCAGCTTCAGCCAGGTTGACGGTCTTGCCGAGACCTCCTGGGCCAAGGAGATCGCCGAGCGGCACGAAGCCTGGGACCGCGATTTGCCCGATGAGGCGGAAGGCCTGTGGGACTTCCTTCTCGGCCTCGATGAAGCAAGCCGCAAGGCGCTTTTCGCGCACTGCGTCTCGCTGACCCTCAATGCGGTGGTCGAACCCTGGAACAGGCGAGCGAAGGCGCTCGAGCATGTAGACGTGCTTGGCCGCTCGCTCCAGTTCGACATGGTCGACGCCGGCTGGACGCCCACGGTCGAGTTCCTCGGGAGGCTCACCAAGGCGCGGATTCTACAGGCTGTCCGTGAAGCGCGTGGCGCAGACTCCGCGCAGCTGATCGACCACATGAAGAAGGACATCATGGCCCGTGAAGCCGCCCGTCTTCTCGAAGGCTCGAACTGGCTGCCAGAGCCGCTGCGCGTTGAGGTCGATGAAGTGTCTGCCGATGCTGGCGACGCGGTCGCCGGCGAGATGTCGGACGAGGCGGCTCTCGACGGCGATGCCGCCGAGCTGCCGGCCTTCCTCGCCGACGATGYGGATCCGTCCTCCGATGAGCCGGTGACCATCGACGGCGACGAAACGGACCACCTCCAGGCCGCCGAATAGTCGGCCTCACGCTCGCACCGGGCCCGGCACTCCCGCCGGACCTCATTTCAGTTCCAACTCACTCTCGAGCCCGGGATCGCCATCGCGACCCCGGGCGCTTGCGTTTCATGGAGATCGACATGTTCGACTGGAACAGAAGCTGCTCCTACGACGAGCAGCAGAAGAAACGTTTCCACACCACAGCCCGTTCACGACTGAAGAAACTTGCCGCTGAATTAAACCTGTCATCGGACAGCTATGACCTGCGCTCAAACAAAGCGGGTATCGCCGTTTGCGGTGAAATTACCCTGCACCATGACCACGCCTACATCCAGGTCGGCCAGGTCGGTTCGTCCTCAGGTCACGGTATCCTGATCCGCACCTGCAAAGGCCGTAAGGACTACACCGGCGGGGCCAACCACTTCGTTGCACTCGGCATGCTTGACC
>NZ_JBFULQ010000604.1:0-3124 GCF_054049815.1 Mesorhizobium sp. P5_C1
GGATGGCTTCGTTCATGGGTGTGCTCGCATTCATCAGCCGTGGCCCTCCTTGGTGAAGGAACTGGAGACAGCCCTTCGCTCCTTGAGGAAGGCGGTCGGTTCGCGACTGCCGACGAAGCCGCGCGGCTTCCACAGCATGACGATGACCATGGCCATGCCGAACAGAAGCATGCGGTAGAGTTCGGGGGTGAAGTCCGGCCCGAATATCTGCTTGAGGAAGTCGAGTTCGCGCAGCGCCTCGGTGCCGCCGATCATCACCATTGCGGCAACCGCTATGCCGACCAGCGAGCCCATGCCGCCGAGCACGACGATGGCCAGGATGATGGCCGATTCCAGGAAGACGAAGGATTCCGGGCTGACGAAGCCTTGCCGCGCGGCGAAGAACGAGCCGGCGAAGCCGCCGAACATGGCCCCAGTGGCAAAGGCCGTAAGCTTGGTCGTCGTCGTGTTGATGCCCAGAGACCGGCAGGCGATCTCGTCCTCCCGCAGCGCTTCCCAGGCACGGCCGACCGGAAGGCGGCGCAGCCTGATGGTGACGAAGGCGGTGAGCAGGCACAGGCCCAGGATCAGATAATAAAGGAAGATCTTATAGTAGGCGCCTGACTGAGCGATGTGCAGCACCTTGGCTATGTAGTTCGAATCCGACACGTTGAACGACATCAGGCCGAAGAAGCTGACCTTGGGAATGCCGGAAATGCCGGCCGACCCGTTGGTGACCTCGCGCCAGTTGATCAGCACCAGGCGGATGATCTCGCCGAAGGCCAGCGTCACGATAGCCAGATAGTCGCCACGCAGGCGCAGCACCGGGAAGCCGAGCAGCACGCCCCAGAGGGCGGCCATGGCGCCAGCGGCTGGCAGCAGGATCCAGAACGACAGGCCGTATTCGGTGGCGAGCAGCGCATACGCATAGGCGCCAAGTGCATAAAAGGCGACGTAGCCGAGGTCGAGCAGGCCGGCGAGGCCAACAACGATGTTCAGGCCCCAGGCCAGCATCACATAGATCAGGATCTGGATGCCGAAATTGTCGACCCATTTCAGCGAGCCCTGCAGCCCTCCGACAATCGACCACGCGTTCAGCGACAAAACCGTGACCACGAGGATCGGGTACAGCACAAGCGCGGCAATGCCGAGCTTGGTGAAGTTGGCGTGGATGAAGGCCCTGAAATAGTAGATCACGCTGGCCAGCACATAGATGATCGCCAGGGCGCGCAGGAATTGCAGATAGCCGGCCGGTTCTGCTCCGACCCATCCGGCGAGCGAGTTGTTAAAAACGAACAGCAGCACCGCCGCGATGACGGCCGCGATGAACCACGGCACCTGGAAGAATCGAGACGCCACGCTGCCCGGCAACAGGCCGGTGGCAACGTCGGCGATCTTCTGGTTGGCCATGAAGGGCTGGCCATAGGCGACATAGAGGAAGCGTCCGACAGCCGTGGCGACCACCACGCCGGCAAGCAAACCCCAGCGCGTGGTGACGACCAGTTCATTGGAGATGTTCTGGCCGGTCTTCAGGCCAATGAACAGCACGAACAGGCCGAGCGAAATGGCGCCGGCATAGAAGCCTTCCTTAAGGCCGCGTTGGACAGGGCTGGCGACGACGTCGCTTTCCGGAGATACGGTAACCGCCATGATCTCAGACCTTTTCGACTTCTGGCCGGCCCAGAATGCCGGAAGGCAGGAAGATCAGCACGATCGCCAGGATCGAGAACGCGGCGACGTCCTTGTAGTCGATCGAGAAATACGCCGACCACATGCTTTCGATGAAGCCGATCATTAGCCCGCCGAGCACCGCGCCCGGCAGCGAACCGATGCCGCCCAGCACCGCCGCCGTGAACGCTTTGACACCCGGCGTGAAGCCGTCCGAGAAGGCAATGACGCCGTAATACATCAGGAACAAGGTGCCAGCGACTGCGGCGAGCGCCGCACCCATGATGAAGGTGATCGAGATCGTGCGGTCGACGTCGATGCCGAGCAGTGCGGCCATCTTGCGGTCCTGCTCGCACGCTCTTTGCGCTCGACCCAGTGATGTCCTGTTGACCAGGTACCAGAACAGCGCCAGGAGCGCCGCCGTGACGAGCACGATGATGATCTGCTTCAGCGACACGCTGATGCCGTTGATGTTATAGACCTGGCTGACCATCGGCGGGATTGGCTTGTTGCGCGGCCCTTGCGTCACCTGGACGAAGTTCGACAGCGCGATCGACATGCCGATCGCGGTGATCAGCGGCGCCAGCCGGAACGAACCGCGCAGCGGCCGGTAGGCCACCTTCTCGATCGTCCAGTTGTAGAGGCTGGTGAGCAGCATCGCCACGATCATCATGACCAGCAGCGCGATGACGACGGGCACCGAATAGAACAGTGCACCGAGGACGAGGAAGACGATCAGCGCCGTGAAGGCGCCCACCATGAAGATGTCGCCATGGGCGAAGTTGATCATGCCGATGATGCCGTAGACCATCGTGTAGCCGATCGCGATCAGCCCATAGATCGATCCCAGCGTCAGCCCGTTGATAAGCTGCTGGACAAAGTACTGCATGTGTACGTGGCTCCCCTGGAATGTCGCCCATGCAGACGCATTCCTTTTCGTATTTCCCCTAGTCGTAAAGTTTCGAGCCCGGATTGCAACGTCATTTTTCAACCGTCATGCGTGTTTTGCCGGCACGCCGTTCGATTGCCCGTTTTTCCCATCCGGCCCCTTGGACTATCGCGGACCCTACCATTGGCATAACGCAATGTCTTTGACGATTCGACCGCATCATGCGCCCCATTTCGAAGAAATCACCGTCAAAACTAGGTGATGAGAGGAATCGTTGCGTTCCTGACACGATCCGTTTTTCGTTCCGTTGCTTTCCCCTGGGTCAGGATTCCCCTTAGCTGACCACAAAACTATGCGCGAACCGGATCGTGGTCGTCGATGAAGCTGGTGTTGATCCGGCCGTCGGCGACCGGCCGCCGATCGATGCAACGATGGGCGCCTCGGGACTCAGTAGGCGGATCCGCCATTCTCGCTCAGGACATGCCGTTCGGTGCCATCAAGCGGAGGATTGAAGACGCTGACCAGGATCATGTCGCCGGCGGCGTCGGCACGCAGATAATGATCGTCATGTTCGTCGAGCACATAGAT
>NZ_JBFULQ010000605.1:0-3117 GCF_054049815.1 Mesorhizobium sp. P5_C1
AAGGTCATCTTCTCGGCATCGGCGAAGTCGAACAGCACATTGCCGTCGGGGTAGAAGGGCGAGCCGTCATAGAGCAGCAGCGTCGCTCCGGATGCCAGGCCCGAGACCAGCCAGTTCCACATCATCCAGCCGCAAGTGGTGAAGTAGAAGAAGCGATCGCCATCGAGCAATCCAGCATGCAGCCGGTGTTCCTTGACATGCTGGATCAGCGTGCCGCCGGCCGAATGGACGATGCATTTGGGAATGCCGGTCGTGCCTGACGAGAACAGGATGTAGAGCGGATGCGCGAACGGCAATCGTTCGAAGGTCACGGGTTTCGCGGCGAAGGGAGACAAGGCCTCCTCGAGAGCATCCGCCTTGTCGATCGTCGCGGCAACGTCGGCAGAGGTGCCGAGATAGTCCACGATCAGGATCTTGCGGACGGTACCAAGTTTCGTCGCGACCGCGGCGATCTTGTCGGCGACTTCGATGGCCTTGCCATTGTACCAGTAGCCGTCCGGCCCAATGAAGACGGCCGGTTCGATCTGGCCAAAACGGTCGAGAACGCCCTGCTCGCCGAAATCGGGAGAGCAGGACGACCAGACCGCGCCGATCGAGGCTGTCGCCAGCATGGCGGCGACGGCTTCCGGCATGTTGGGTATCATGGCGGCGATGCGGTCGCCCTTTTTGACGCCGAGCGACAGGAAAAGCTGCTGCAGGCGCGACGTCAGCGCGTGCAATTCGTTCCAGGACAGCCGGCGCTCGACCTTGTCCTCGCCATGAAAGACGATTGCGTCGCCCGAGCCGGTCTTCTTCAGCAGGTTCTCGGCGAAGTTCAGCGTGGCATCGGGAAAGAATGACGCGCCCGGCATCCGATCGCCGTCGATAAGGATCCGCTCGCCTTTGTCACCGACAAGGTCGCAGAAATCCCAGACGAGGCTCCAGAATGCCTCGCGGTTGTCGATTGACCAGGCACGGAGTTCCGCATAGCTGGAGAATGATGCGTCCGCCTGCGCCGCCGCGGCCTTCAGAAAAGCCGTCATCGGCGCGGCGTCAATCCGGTCCTGCGTCGGGGTCCACAAGGGTGTGTCTGCGGCCATAAATGTTCCTCCCAAAACTGTCGCGATCAGGGCAGCCGGCTCATGTCGACTGCGCGCGAGATCTCATAGTCGGTGCTCCCGCTGGCGGGCCCGCGTCGGACTTGAGACGAGAGAGTTGCGCCCAGCCAGGCCGACGCCTCCTGGTTTTGCTCACTGGAGGCTCCGATTCAGATCAACAAGGTCGGGACCTCGCGCTTGAAGATGCGGTCTGCCGGCTCGGTTCCCAAATACTCCCTGGCAGCCTTGTGTCCGGAAAACACCGCCGCCTGGATGATCCCCGGCGCGACCGCGTCGCCGATTGTTGTGTGCGGAACACCGGCCTCGCAAAGCCAGTAGGACAGATCGTCTTGTGGAAGTCTTGATGTAACACTCAGCAAGGCCGCTGCAGGGATAGCCGGCAACGGTTCGTAAGTGTCCGACCGATTGATATGCAGCGAACCGTCCTTCCACTCCACGGCCGTCGTGTTCGGATACATCTTGACGCCGGCCGCCATCAGGGCGCTGAGCACACGAGGCTGTTCCAGCGTGTAGCCCATCCAGCCCGCAATCGCGGGCTGAGGACAGACGAKGTGAACCTCGTGGCCTTTTGCCGCGAGATGTTCTGCAAGGACATTAGCCATGTAGTAGTGATCGTCGTCATAGATCACGATCGGACCGGACAGGCTGTCGCCGTCCAGGATGCTGTCGGGCGTGAAAGCGCAACCGGAAAAACCTGGGATCGGCGTGTACCGGGTGCGGCCAAGTCCGTCATCCCTCCAGCGCGATCCAGTGGCCACGAATATGTGGTCGGCGCCAAACTCGCAGGCGATCTCGGGTGTGATTTCGCTGCCCAGGAAAAGCTCGACATTCGGCATCTGCTGCATCTGGTAGAGACGGTAGTCGCGGACCCGGCTCCAGGCTGACAAGCCCTTCAGCCTGCTTTCCTTGGTGACGCGTCCACCCATCTCTTCCGACTTTTCGGCGATTGTCACCTGGTGGCCCGCCCGCGCCAAGGTGAGGGCGCAGTCCAGCCCGGCAGGTCCGCCGCCGACGACAAGGAGGTTCTTGTTGGTCTGGGCTTTGGGAACGCGTTCAGGATGCCAGCCGCGCCGCCATTCTTCACTCATCGTCGGGTTTTGTGTACAGCGCAGCGGGATTGAGTACGCGTCGGAGGCCACGCAGATGTTGCAGCCTATGCACTCCCTGATCTCGTCCACCCGTCCTTCGCGGATTTTTTCGGGCAGGAACGGGTCGGCGATAGACGGCCGCGCGCCACCTATCAGATCGAGGACGCCACGGCGGATCTGGCTCACCATTGCGTCGGGGGATGTGAAGCGGCCGACCCCGACGACCGGCTTTGTCGTCACTGTTTTCACGAAGCTTGTAAATTCTTCCTGCGCGCCCTCGGGGTCAAAGCGGGAGGTTCCGGAGTCGCGGCTCCAACCCGAGACATTGACGTCCCAAAGATCCGGGATTTCCGCCAGCAACTCGACGACATCGCGTCCTTCGCCGGTACTCGATATAGCTTTGGGCCCGGTGAGTTCATGCACCGCAAAACGAATGGCCACGGCTATATCGTCGCCCGCCTCTTCCTTGGCCTCCTCCAAGACCTCGCGTAGCAGCCGAACCCGGTTGGCGAAGCTGCCGCCATATTCATCCGTTCGGTGATTATAGGCGGGGGTCAGGAAGTGCCAAAGGATGGACGCGTCGTGAGCGGCGTAGACATAGACGATGTCGTAGTTCGCCTGTTTCGCCCGTCGAACCGCAGCGCGATAGTTCTCGCGTAGCAACTTGATGTCGCTTTTGTCCATGGCTTTGCTTTGGACCGGGACCTCAGGCTTGAGAACGGGAAGACTGGATGGGCCGAGAACCGGATAGCCATTTGCCAGGCCGCGCGAACGCATGCCGCTGTGGCCGATCTCGATGGCCGAAAGCGCGCCATGCTCGCGGATCTTCTCGGTCAGCCGTGCATGGCTCCTGACGTCCACCTCATCCCAAAATTTCTCGATCGGCAGGTTGGAGATATCGGATGACGGATCGATCTCGGAAAGCTGCATAC
>NZ_JBFULQ010000606.1:0-3104 GCF_054049815.1 Mesorhizobium sp. P5_C1
GCTTGAGTGCCTCGCCGATCAGGTAGATGTCATTGCGGGCGTTGCTGACCAGATCGGTCGGCACGTTGTCGACAGTGGCATAGGGCTGCAGGCCCGCTGTCGTGTTGTGGATGTAGGTCTGCAGCGCGACCGTCGTCTGGTCGTTCCAGGTCCGGGTGCGCACGGCATCCTGGACGGCTGCCTTGGCGTCGGTGACGGTGATGCCCGGCTTGACATATTTGCCGAGCGCCTGCTCGACGTTGACGGAAGCGGCTTTGTAGGCCTCGAGATAGTTGATGTCGGGCGTCCGGTTCAGCGCRAAGGCCGTCGGCACGACACCGATCAGGATCAGCATGATCAGTCCCATGCCTTTCTGTCCGTCATTGGAGCCGTGCGCGAAGCTGACGCCAGTGCAGGTGAAGATCAGCAGCCCGCGGATCCACCATGGCGGCGGCGTGTTGCCTTTCGGTGCTTCGTAGAGGGCCGGATTGCGCACGAGCAGCTTCATCGCATAGAGCAGGATCGCCGCGGCGAAGAAGCCGATGATCGGCGACACCAGCAAGGTGATGCCGACATTGGTCGCCTGCGACCAGTCGACACCGCTGGTGGCACTGCCGGCAGGTGCCATGAACTGGTTGGCGAGGCCGACGCCGATGATCGAGCCGACCATCGTGTGCGAGCTCGACGCCGGCAGGCCGAGGAACCAGGTGCCGAGGTTCCACAGGATGGCTGCAACCAGCAGTGCGAACACCATGGCAAAGCCGGAGGAAGAGCCGACCTGCAGGATCAGCTCGACCGGCAGCAGCGAAAGGATGCCGAAAGCGACCGCACCGCTGGAGGTGAGAACCCCGAGGAAATTGAAGGCGCCCGACCACATGACCGCGAATTCGGCCGGCATGGAGCGTGTGTAGATGACCGTCGCCACCGCATTGGCGGTATCATGGAAGCCGTTGACGAATTCGAAGCCGAGCGCGATCAGCAAGGCAATGCCGAGCAGGATCCACGGCACGGTCTTGGCCTCGGCCAGATCCTGGCTGAGCGCGTAGCCGACATAGACGACGCCGACGAGCACCAGCACGCCGAAGGCCGGCAGGAACCACTTCGCGCTACCCGAATTGTGCRGCGGATGATCCGGTCTCGGAATRCCCGCCTCACTAGAAACTATGTCCACCATGTCCCACTCCTATTGCATTGCAGCAAAGAACCGGGACGAACGCTATGTCCGCACAATGAACCCTGTGTGACGATATCGGACACAACTTCCGAGGATATTTCAGGCGAAAAGCCTGGCGCCGACGCTGTCAGGCGCCCCTGGACCGCGTCTTCAGGATCGCCGAAAACAGCGGATCGAAGGCCCGGCTGATCGGCGCCGCGGCGGCACCGAGCGCGATCGACCAGGGATCGGTGGTGCCGAGCTGCAGGCGCGGCAAATTCCGTTCCGGCCGGTCGGCGATCGACGGCAGCAGCGGATGCATCGCCTCGACCAGCCGGCGGGCCAGCGCTTCCGGCGCTCCGCTGGTCAGGATGACAGTCTGCGGATCGAAGATCGTTTCGATGACATGCACGCTCCAACGCAGATCATGCGCCGCACCATCGATCCAGGCAATGATCTTGGGATCCTCGGCCGTGACGAGGCCGTCCATCTGTTGGTAGATGTCGTCGTCGGCCGGATTGAGGCCGAGATGCTGGTAAAGCGAGGCCAGCGACGCGCGATGTTCGAGCGGCGTCGAGCCGGGGCCGGCCGGCGACAGCAGCGCCATGCCGATCTCGCCGGCATTGCCATGGCCGCCGCTGTAGAGCTCGCCGTTCAGGATCAGTCCGGCGCCGATGCCGTAACCGACGTAGAGGCAGACCGCGTGATCGACGCCGTGCGCCGCGCCGACGATGCGCTCCGCCGTCGCGCAGGCGGCGGCGTCGTTCTGCAAGCTGACATTCAGGCCTGTGCCTTCGGCGAGCGTCTCCAGCAGCGGAAATTTCTGCCAGGCCGGCATCATCCATTTATCGTCCGAATTCTTCAGCCCGAAAGGACCCGGCATGGCGACGCCGAGACCGACAAGCCTCTCTTCGGATTGGGCGGACATCTGGGACAGCTCACGCCGGACGCCGCCGACCAGGCCGAGGATCACCTCGACGCCCTTCGACGGCTCATCGAACGGCAGGTTGGCCTCGGCTCGCGCCAGCACGCTGCCGACCAGATCGACGGCGACCGCCCGCGTCAGGTGGCGATCGATCTGCAGCCCGATGGCAAAGGYGCCCTCGGGAACCAGCCTGTAGGGGGTCGAAGGCTGGCCCCTGCCCTTGCGCACCGCCTCGAGGGCAACGACCAGGCCGTCGCTTTCGAGATCCTCGATGATGTTGGAGACGGCCTGCTTGGTGAGTTGCGTCGCCCGCGCCAGGTCGGCGCGCGACAGGGCGCCATTGAGGCGCAGCGCCTCGATCATGACACGACGGTTGTGCGCGCTCGTGCCTTCCTGGTTGGTGCCGCTCTTGGCGCGGATTGGGCTGAAATCGTCCACCGGCGTTTCCCTCTTGACTCCATTAGGATATTGATCGACTAATTAAGTCAAGCGAATTGACTTAATAGCAAACCGACCGCAGAAAAAGACGGCCAAGGCTTTGTGCCGGGCGCCGCCCACGGTCGGGGACCATTGGGTCACGTGACATCAATCCGGGAAGGCAACGCATATATCGCCCGCCCGCCAACATCGGAAATGGGAGAAGAAGATGCTGAAATCGATCGGTAAGACACTCTTGGGCGCAGTCTTTGTCGGAGGATTGCTCGTTCCCCATGCTTTCGCCGAAACGTCCATCAATGCGCTTTTCATGGCGCAGGCCGCCTACAGCGAGGCTGACGTACGCGCCATGACAGACGCCTTCACGAAGGCCAATCCCGACATCAAGGTCAATCTCGAATTCGTCCCCTATGAGGGCCTGCACGACAAGACCGTGCTCGCGCAGGGCTCGGGCGGTGGCTACGACGTCGTGCTGTTCGACGTCATCTGGCCGGCCGAATACGCCACCAACAAGGTGCTGGTCGATGAGTCATCGAAGATCACAGGCGACATGAAGAAGGGCGTGCTGCCCGGCGCCTGGACCACGGTCCTGTATGAAGGCAAGTACTACGG
>NZ_JBFULQ010000607.1:0-3093 GCF_054049815.1 Mesorhizobium sp. P5_C1
CGGACATTCGCCGGTCGTGTAGATGCAACAAGGGAGGAAGTACATGTTGCGCAAACTTCTTATCGGAACGGCTCTCGCATCGGGCCTTGCTTTCGCGGCCCATGCCGAGGACGTCAAGGAAGTCCAGATGCTGCATTGGTGGACGTCGGGCGGCGAAGCGGCTGCTCTCAACGTCCTCAAGGGCGATCTGGCCAAGGAAGGCTATGCCTGGAAGGACGTGCCGGTGGCCGGCGGCGGCGGCGACGCAGCCATGACCGCGCTGAAGGCGATGGTCGCGGCCGGCAACTACCCGACCGCCTCGCAGATGCTCGGCTACACCGTGCTCGACTATGCGGCGGCCGGCGTGATGGGCGACCTGACCGAGACGGCGAAGAAGGAAGGCTGGGACAAGTCGGTTCCGGCCGCCCTGCAGAAGTTCTCGGTCTATGACGGCAAGTGGGTCGCGGCTCCGGTCAACGTCCACTCGGTCAACTGGCTGTGGATCAACAAGGCCGTCATGGACAAGATCGGCGGCACCGAGCCGAAGACCTTCGACGACTTCGTTGCCCTGCTCGACAAGGCCAAGGCGGCAGGCGTGATCCCGCTCGCTCTCGGCGGCCAGAACTGGCAGGAAGCCACCATGTTCGACTCGGTCGTGCTGTCGACCGGCGGACCTGAGTTCTACAAGAAGGCCTTCAACGACCTCGACGACGCTTCGCTCAAGTCCGACACGATGAAGAAGTCGTTCGACAACCTCGCCAAGCTCGTCACCTATGTCGACCCGAACTTCTCCGGCCGCGACTGGAACCTTGCCACCGCCATGGTCATCAAGGGCGACGCCCTGGTGCAGGTCATGGGCGACTGGGCCAAGGGTGAATTCCACGCCGCCAAGAAGACCCCGGGCACGGACTTCCTGTGCTATMGCTTCCCGGGCACCGACGGCTCGGTGATCTACAACTCCGACATGTTCGGCATGTTCAATGTTCCGGACGACCGCAAGGCCGCCCAGGTCGCATTGGCCACCGCCACCCTGTCGAAGAGCTTCCAGTCGGCCTTCAACGTCGTCAAGGGTTCGGTTCCGGCCCGTACCGACGTTCCGGACACCGACTTCGACGCTTGCGGCAAGAAGGGCATCGCCGACCTGAAGGCAGCCAATGACGGCGGCACGCTGTTCGGCTCGCTCGCCCAGGGTTATGGCGCGCCTCCGGCGGTCGCCAATGCCTACAAGGATGTCGTCTCCAAGTTCGTCCATGGTCAGATCAAGACCTCGGACGAGGCCGTGACCGAACTGGTCAAGGCGATCGACGACGCCAAGTAAGCGCCACACACAAAAACGCCTTCCCCGCTCCAGCGGGGAAGGCTCCGATCCGCGAACCTGGTTGGCCTCGCGCCGACGGGAGGAGCCCTATGAGCACGGTAGCGACAAGCCAGATCAAGCTGACGCCGGAGCAGGCCCGACCGCGCGCCTCGGTGCGCTCGCGCCTGCAGGACGCGCTGCCTAAGATCGTGCTGGCGCCGAGCTTCGCCATCACCATTGTCTTCGTCTACGGCTTCATCCTGTGGACGATCTATCTGTCCTTCACCAATTCCAAGACCTTCCCGTCCTATGTCATCACCGGCTCGCGCGCCTACCAGCGGCTTTGGGGCTGGACCTTCGACACCGACCCGCCATCGAGCTGGTACACGTCGATCACCAACATGGGCATTTTCGGCTTTCTCTACATCTTCATCTGCCTGGCGCTCGGCCTGTTCCTGGCCATCCTGCTCGACCAGAAGATCCGCGGCGAAGGTGTGCTGCGGCCGATCTACCTCTACCCGATGGCGCTGTCCTTCATCGTCACCGGTGTCGCCTGGAAATGGTTCCTCGATCCCGGTCTCGGCCTCGAGCAGACCTTGCATCAATGGGGCTGGACGAGCTTCCATTTTGACTGGATCAAGAACAAGGACTTCGTCATCTACACCGTGGTCATTGCCGGCGTCTGGCAGGCCWCCGGCTTCATCATGGCGATGTTCCTGGCCGGCCTGCGCGGCATCGACGGCGAGATCATGAAGGCGGCGCAGATCGATGGCGCCACCACCTTCCAGCTCTATCGCCGCATCGTCATCCCGCTGCTGCGGCCGATCTTCCTGTCGGCCTTCATCGTGCTCGCCCACCTCGCCATCAAGTCGTATGACCTTGTCGTGGCGTTGACCAGTGGCGGCCCCGGCGGCTCGGCCTGGCTGCCGTCGAACTTCATGTATGAATACACCTTCAAGCGCAACGAAATGGCCGTCGGCTCGGCCAGCGCGGTGATCATGCTGATGACCATCATCGCCATCATCGTGCCCTATCTCTATTCGGAACTGCGGGAGAAGCCGCGATGAGCGCCGTCACCACGCCCGCCCGCCAGGCCTCAGGCGGCGTCAACGCTAGGATCGTCAACCGCATCGTCATCTACGGGCTGCTGGCGCTGTTTGCACTGTTCTATCTGATGCCGCTGTTCGTCATGCTGGTCACCTCGTTCAAGACCATGGATGAGATCCAGAATGGCAATATGCTGGCGCTGCCCCAGGCACCGACCTTCGACCCGTGGGTGAAGGCCTGGGGCGAGACCTGCGTCGGCCTCACCTGTGCCGGCATCAAGGGCTATTTCTGGAACTCCATCAAGATGGTGGTTCCGGCCGTGCTGATCTCGACGATGCTCGGCGCCCTCAACGGCTACGTGCTGACCAAATGGCGCTTCCGCGGCGCAACGCTGGTGTTCGGGCTGATGCTGTTCGCCTGCTTCATCCCGTTCCAGTCGGTGCTGTTGCCGATGGCGACGATCCTCGGCAGCCTTGGCCGTTTCGGCGTGTCGCTGCAGAACTCGGTCGGAACGAGCTTCGGCCTGGGCAACGCGACGGTCAATCTCGTCTTCGTCCACGTCGTCTACGGCATCGGTTTCACCACTTTGTTCTTCCGCAACTATTACGAGGCGTTCCCGACCGAACTCGTCAAGGCGGCGCAGGTCGACGGCGCCTCCTTCTTCCAGATCTTCCGTCGCATCATGCTGCCGAACTCGATGCCGATCTTCGTCGTCACCGTCATCTACCAGTTCACCAACATCTGGAACGACTTCCTGTTCGCCTCTGCCT
>NZ_JBFULQ010000608.1:0-3091 GCF_054049815.1 Mesorhizobium sp. P5_C1
GGCTGAGGCAGGCCTCCGATGCCTTGTCGTGGAAGGTTAGGGCATTGGCGTCCTCTGCCTCGATATCGACGTCGGAAATCTCGTTGCGATAATACTGCGCCACGAGATCGAGGCCCTCCTGGCTGATGCCCTGGGTGGGCATTTCGCGCGCAAGGCAGCCGCAAAGGCTGAGCGCTCGATCCGGTGAGCCAATTTTGTGGTTGGTGAGGATGAAGTCCTGTGCCGGGCAGGCATCGAGGAAGCCGGCGAAATTCAACTTCTGCTGCGGCTGGTCGCCATGATTGAAGTAGGCCGGCGGCCATTGGCTCTTGCCGTTGGCGACATCGCAGCCGGTGGCGACGTCCTCGGCATTTTTCAGAAGCGCCTGCCAGGCAATCTCTTTCGCGCCCGTCGGATATTCGAAGTTCTCGCCCAGCGATGCGGTGTACATATCGAGATCGGGTTGCGTGAAGCCGGTCACCTGAAACCGGCTGAACCGGCATTGGCATTCAGCGCTCACGCGTTCCGCTTCACCCTCCGCCGGCTGCTCGTTGGATCTGCTTTTCTGGCATGCCGCCATGAAGGCGGCGCCATCGAGCGACGAGGCAGGAAACGTAGAGGCGTCGACATAGCGTTTTCCGTCCCAGCCGATCATCATCTGGTCGGACTGGATGTCGAGAAAACCGTTTCGTTTGAAGGCGCTGAGCCCGATCTTGTCCTGCTGCACCAGCCTTGCACCGGGAATGTCGCCGAGGACTTCCTGGTAGATGTCGCCTTCGAGGACGAACAGGAAGTTGCCGCAATGGATGCCGTCGCAGCCAGGCGCATAGCGATAGGCGAAGATCTCGGGAAAGCCGTCGAGGTTGAGATCGACYTCCACCGCAAAGGATGGCGGCGGGAAATCCTTGGCTCCGGTCTGCCGCTCCAGCAGGCCGGCCGCCATTTTCTGGGCGATCGCCACGCTGTTTTCCCACGGGATGTTCTCCGGCTGCTGCTGGGCGTGCGCCATCCCCAGGCACGCGCAAAGCATTGCCAACGCGAACGCCGTCGCCGGTCTCGAAAACACCCACATGTCGCAGCCCCAGGCCCGCGATCGTCAGAAGCCGACGGCGAGCGTTTCCAGCCCATGGAAGTGGTAAGTGTCGCGGAAGCGGGGCGGTTCGGCAAGATGCAGCTTTGGCTGCCGGTCGAACAAGGTTTTCAGCGATACCTGCAATTCGAGCCGGGCTAGCGGCGCACCGATGCAGAAATGGATGCCGGCGCCGAAGGATACGTTCTTCTGGTCGGCGCGATCCGGGTTGAAGGCGAGCGGTTCGGCGAAGGCGCGCGGGTCGTGATTGGCCATGCCGAGCAGCAGCCCGATCGTCTGGCCCGGCTGTACGACGATGCCCGGCGCGACTTCGAACTCCTGATAGGCGTAGCGCGTGAACATGTGCAGTGGCGCGTCGAAGCGCAGGCACTCCTCCACTGTCGCCGCGGTCGCTTCGGGTGAGCTGAAGAAGCGACGGGGATCGCCACCTTGCGCCAGGATCGAGCGCACGGCATTGCCGGTCTGGTGCACGGTCGCTTCATGGCCGGCATTGAGCAGCAGGATCGCCGAGGACACCATCTCGTCCTCCGACAGCTTCTGGCCGTCCTCCTGCGCCGAGATCAGCAGCGACAGCAGGTCGTCACCGGGGTTCTTGCGCCGCTCGGTGACATGGCTGCGCAGGAAATCGGCAAAATCGCCTGCGGCGCGGTTGGCCGTCTCCTCGGTTTCGCGCGTGCGGCTATGCATGTACATGGCGACCATCTGGTGCGACCAGTCGAGCAGTTGCGGCCCCATCTCGACCGGAACGCCGAGCATTTCGGCAATGATGGTGATCGGCAGCGGCGCCGCGAAGGCGGGCAAGAGGTCGACGGTTCCTTCGGGTTGGAAACGGTCGATCAACTCGTTGGCGAGCGCTTCGACACGCGGCCGCAGCCGTTCGACCTGGCGCGAGACGAAGGCGCGGTTGACCAGCGTTCTCAGCCGCGTGTGCACCGGTGGCTCCAGCTCCAGCATCGAATTGGCTTCGATGCCGTCGAATGCCTTGAGATGGCTGCGGTCCTGGCCGACACCGCGCCTGTCTGGAATGCCGGCTGGGTTCTGCCGGCCGAAGCGACGATCGCGCAGCAGCCGGTTGACGTCGTCGAAGCCGCCAAAGCACAAGAAGCCGAACTCTTCCCAGAAGAATGCATTCGAGGTGCCGTGCAGAAAGGCGTAGGCCTCGTAAGGATTTTGAAAAAAGGCCGGCTCGTGCGGGTCGAGCCGCAGGTGGCGGGTGGCTGGATCAAAGGCCAGATAAGGTGGCGTCAATTTGGTCATGCCAGACCAATAGCGCGGCTTGCCAGCCCGGTTCCAGACCGTATGTTGCGCCCGATAGCCCAATGCGTTGAGCCAGCCATATGGCTGCGGAAAGACTGAACTGATGAATGTGATCGTTGTCGGCGCGGGCATTGCTGGTCTTTCCACCGCGTGGTCGCTGGTCAAGGCCGGCCACAGCGTTTCGATCGTCGAACAGGGACCGATCCCCAACCCGCTGGCGGCATCAGGCGACCATCACCGAATCATCCGCCGTGCCTATCGGGCCGGTACCGGCTATGGCCGGCTGATCACCGAAGCCTATCAGGCCTGGGACGAGATGTGGGCCGATCTCGGCGAAAGCCACCTCGATCCCAGAGGTTTTGTCTGCATCTCGCGCGCGCCGGGCGACGAGGCCGAGGAATACCGCGAGGGCCTGGAGGAGGGGAATTTCCCTTTCGAATTGCTGGCGCCGGATGTGGCCGCGCAACGCTGGCCGTTTCTTGAGGCTGGCTCGTTCCGCTATGCCTATTTTTCGACCGAAGGCGGCGCGCTGCACTGCCGCAAGATCGCCTCCGGCCTGGCCAGATGGCTGCGGACCAATGGGGCCAATGTCTACGAGAACAGCAAGGTCCTTGAAATCGACGAGGAAACCGGCCACATCGTGCTCGAAAGCGGCGAAACCATGCAGGCCGACCGCATCGTCGTCGCTGCCGGTGCCTGGGTGTTGAAACTTTTCCCGGAACTGGACGGCGAGTTGAAGACCTATCGAACGGCACTTGCCTATGT
>NZ_JBFULQ010000609.1:0-3090 GCF_054049815.1 Mesorhizobium sp. P5_C1
CTACAATCTTCAGCTCGATGGTGACCTGCACCGGCCCGACCAGTCGAAGGTCGATGCCGTCGACGACGATTGGGACCAGTTCGAGAGCTTCGAGGCCTACGACGCCTTCACCCGCGCCTGGCTGCTGGCGGCGCGGCGGGTGCTGAAGCCCAATGGCACTATCTGGGTCATCGGCTCTTATCACAACATCTTCCGGGTCGGCGCCAAGATGCAGGATCTGGGCTTCTGGATCCTCAACGACGTCGTCTGGCGCAAGACCAATCCGATGCCGAATTTCCGTGGCCGCCGTTTCCAAAATGCGCATGAGACGATGATCTGGGCGTCGCGCGACCAGAAGGGCAAGGGCTACACCTTCAATTACGAAGCCATGAAGGCCTCGAACGACGACATCCAGATGCGCTCTGACTGGCTGTTTCCGATCTGCACCGGCGGCGAGCGGCTGAAGAACGACAATGGCGACAAGCTGCATCCGACGCAGAAGCCGGAAGCGCTGCTCGCGCGCATCATGATGGCCTCGACCAAACCCGGCGACATCGTACTCGACCCCTTCTTTGGCTCAGGCACCACCGGCGCGGTGGCCAAAAGGCTTGGCCGCCATTTCGTCGGCATCGAGCGGGAGCAGGCCTATATCGATGCCGCCAACGAGCGCATCGACGCGGTGCGGCCGCTGGACGGCGCCGACCTGACCGTGCTCACCGGCAAGCGCGCCGAGCCGCGCGTCGCCTTCGTCAGTCTCATCGATACCGGGCTGATGGTTCCGGGCGCCACGCTCTACGACGCCAAGAAGCGCTGGGCGGCCAAGGTGCGCGCCGACGGCACCGTGGCGATCGGCGACAGCGCCGGCTCGATCCACAAGATCGGCGCCGAAGTGCAGGGCCTGGATGCCTGCAACGGCTGGACCTTCTGGCACTATGAGCGCAGCGGCGGCCTGACCCCGATCGACGAGCTTCGCCGCATTGCCCGGCTCGGCATGGAGCGGGCAGGGGCCTGAACCCCTGCCAATTGCCACCATTCTCGCTGACTCAAGGTATCAACGGAACGCCGGAAGCGATTCAAATCACGCCATGATTCCGAGGCGTTCAAGGTCTGCCTGAAGCGTCTTGGCATCGGTGAACAGCACCGCTTGCCAGCCGGCCGCCTTGGCGCCGTCGACGTTCTTCTGGCTGTCGTCGATGAACAGCGTGGCCGACGGCTCGAGCCCGAACGCGGCGACGTGATGGTCGTAGATGCCGCGGTCCGGCTTGATCATCCCGACTTCGCCGGAGATGGTGACGCCGCGCGGCCGTTCGAGAAAATCGAAGCGTTTGCGCGCCTCGGAGAGCGTGTCGCTGGCGAAATTGGTCAGCATGGTCACGTCGTGGCCGCTTTCGATCAGGCCGACCATGATGGCGACACTGTCGTCATAGGCGTGCGGCACCATGTCGTGCCAGTAGCGGCGGAAATTGCGGATGTTTTCCGCGTGATCGGGATGCTCCGCAATCAGCAGCGCCTCGGCCTCTTGCCATGTCCGGCCGCGATCCTGCTCGATGTTCCAGTCATGCGTGCAGACATTGTCGAAGAACCACTTTCTCTCTTCGGCATCCGGAATGAGGAGGCTGAACGGAATATTCGGATCGTAGTGGATCAGCACCCTGCCGATGTCGAAAACGATGTGGCGGATTTCAGTCATGGGGCCTCTTTGCACTGTGTGGCGACGGTTTTTTCGTCGCGCCGGGTATCGCAGCCTCGATTGCCTTTTTCATGACAGTGGGCAGTGCTTCGCCTGAAATGTCCGAAGGCAGCGACCAGAAATGGCCGGCCGGCGTCTCGCCGTTCGTGTGGGCGAGGAACACGTCGAGCTCGAGCGCGAAGTGGGTGAAGACATGGGCGATCCGCCCCGTGGGCTTCCAGTTGCCGGGAAAGGGTGCCGCCGCTTGCGTGGTGGCGCCATCGATCCGCGCTGTCCAGGCGGTCGTCGGCACTTCGGTCATGCCGCCAAGCAGGCCTTTCTCCGCCCGTTTGCGCAGGAGAACGGCGCCGTCGCCCCGCACGGCGATGAAGGCCGCACCGCGCCGCAGCGGCTTGTCGGCCTTGGGCAGCCGCACCGGGAAATGTTCGGGGTCACCTGAAACGACCGCGCTGCAATCTTCGCGCAGCGGGCACAGCATGCAGCGCGGCCGGCGTGGCGTGCAGATGGTGGCGCCGAGATCCATCATCGCCTGGGCGAAATCGCCCGGCCTTGTCCCTGGCACCATACGCTCGACATGGGCGCGTATCTCGGCCTTGGCTTCGCTCAGCGGTGTTGTGATCGAAAACAGCCGGGAGATGACGCGTTCGACATTGCCGTCGACGACGGCGGCTGGGCGGTCGAAGGCGATCGCGGTGATYGCCGCCGATGTATAGGCGCCGATGCCGGGCAGTTCCCTGAGGCCGGCTTCCGTGTCGGGAAACCGGCCGCCGCGCTGGGCCACTAGGTCGGCGCAGGCCTTGAGATTGCGCGCGCGGGAATAGTAGCCGAGCCCGGCCCAGGCCTTCATCACATCCTCGGTCGGTGCCGCAGCAAGCGCCCCGACATCAGGCCATTTCTCGACGAAGACGCGAAAATAGGCCTTCACCGCTTCGACAGTGGTTTGCTGCAGCATGACTTCGGACAGCCAGATGCGGTAGGGATCGGGCATCACGCCGCGCGCGTGCTCACGCGGCGTGATGCGCCACGGCAACTCGCGATGATGCACATCGTACCAGCCGAGCAGGCGGGACGCGATGTCGGCACCGAATGGGGGTGTGGTCTTGCGGGTCTGGTCTGCTGGTGCCATTGATCGGGAATTGGCCTTGGCCGATGCTGGTGAGGCTGGAGAACGTACATGGCAGGGAGAACGCCCTACGGCAATCCCGTCCCGGTCAGCGATCTTGCGACCAAAATCCTCGACCCGGTGCTGCGCAAGCGGGCCGGCATTTCGATCGGCCTCGTCCAGTCGTGGGAAGAGATTGCCGGGCCACGCCTTGCCAGCCGCTCGCGTCCCGAAAAAATCCAGTGGCCGCGCCGCATGCATGAAGACGATCCGTTCGAGCCGGCGGTGCTGGTCATCGCCTGCGAAGGCATGGCGGCGC
>NZ_JBFULQ010000610.1:0-3087 GCF_054049815.1 Mesorhizobium sp. P5_C1
CCCTTGGGGAAGGTTTTCACACGGGTTTGTGAACTCGAAAATCTAATTGACTGGTAAATTTCCTGACTGCGGACTGACCGAATCTTCGGAAATCTTCCGTTCGTGACCTCGCCAGAGGCAGAAAAGTGACCCGAAACGGTCGTTGCGGCAGGCGCGCCGGGCGGCACATCCGGGCCCGTTGGGTGAGGTCAGGAACCGCGTTTGACAATTGCTTCGTTCGGGATTGAACCTTCCCGGGCACTGTCGGCACCCATGCATGTCCGGTTCTCCAACGAGGAAGCTTCCAATGCTTGTACGCGCAGCCGCAACCCTGTTCCTCCTTGCCTGGCATCCCCTGGCACAGGCCGCCGAGCAGAGCATTCCGGCGGGCGCCGAGGGCCAGATCGAGTTCAACACGCCGTCCGGCAACATTGGCTGCATCTACACCCCGAAGGGCGGCACCAGCACCTATGAGCCGCAGGACGGTGGCCCGGAACTCAGCTGCTCCCGCGTCGCGCCGAGCTATGTCACCATCATCCTGGGACCCAAGGGGCCGGCGACTTTGATCAAGAACCCCGGCGAGCAGTCATGCTGCAGCGATGTCACCAAGCTCGCTTACGGCAAAAGCTGGAGCGCAGGGCCGTTCTCATGCGAATCCACAACCAAGGGACTGGCCTGCACGGCCACGAATGGCCATGGATTTTTCATCAGCAAGGCCAAGGTGACCGTGAAGTGACGCCGGCTCCCGCCGCATAAGGGCAGGGGCAGCCGGTCTCAGCCGGCCTTTTCCAGTTCGCCGCGCGCCTTGGCGGCAGCCACATGACGGATGGCATCGGCCAGGGTGTCGGCGTCCTGTGCGCCCATGACCGCGTATTTGCCCTCGATCAGGAAGCACGGCACGCCTGTTATGCCCATGCGCGAGGCGGTGGCGATCTCGGTGCGAACCGCCTCGACGTCGGCCTCGGTCGGCAAAAGCGTGGCAACCACGGATGCGTCCATGCCGGCCTCGCGCGCCACTTCGATCAGAACGGCATGGTCGCCGATGTCAGCGCCTTCTTCGAAATTCAGCTGGAACAGGCGGCGCACCAGCCGGTTCTGCACGGCTTCGCCGACGGCGCCGGCCCAGCGGATCAGGCGGTGTGCATCGAGCGTGTTCGGCGCCACCTTGATGGCGTCGAACGCGAAGGAAATGCCTTCGGCCTCGCCCAGCGGCTCGATGCGGGCATGGATTTCGCGGATGCGCTCGTCGCTGCCAAACTTGGCCAGCATATAGTCGCGGCGATCCTTGCCTTGCGGCGGAATGGTCGGATCGAGCTGGAATGGCCGCCAGCGGACATGCACCTCGGTGTCGCCGACAGCTGATATCGCCCTGTCGAGCCGTTTCTGGCCGATGAAGCACCATGGGCAGACGACGTCGGACACCACGTCGACGGTGACGGCGTTCAGCTCACTCATCTCGATCTCCCGAAATCCTCAGTTCGGCTTGCGCCACCAGCTTGGCAGTTGATACCCAAATATGGGCGTCTTTTGCGGATGTTCCAGGTAGTTCCAGTAGGCGATCCATTGCTGCGTGTTGTACTGCGTCGGCACCATGTAGTTGCCGGAGATCAGCAGCCGGTCGAGAACCCTGACAGCCGCGACATAGTCTTCCTTTGAACGCGCGCGCAGCATCGCGTCGATCGCCGCATCAACCGCCGGATCGGCGACACCGGCCAGATTGAACGAGCCTTCGGCCTTGGCCGCTTCGGATCCCCATCGGCCAAGCTGTTCAATGCCGGGCGACAATGAATTGTTGAAGCCGCTCGATCCGATCAGGGCCTCGAAATCGAAGCGCTGCTTGCGCGACTGGATCTGATCACCGTCGAGGCTGCGGATGGTGACGTCGATGCCGATCTTTTCCAGCGTGCGCTGATAGATGCCGGCAAGGCGCTCCTCATCCTGCGAAGCAACCAGAATCTCGAAGCCAAAGGGTTTGCCGTCGGGATCGAGCATTGTCCCGTCCTGCACGTGATAGCCGATGCTTTTCAAGAGATCGAAGGCCGCTTTCAGCACCTTGCGATCCTGCCCTGAACCGTCGGTGACCGGTGGCCGGTACGTGCCATCCATGACATCGGCCGGCACACGGCCGGGGTAKGGCGCCAGCAGCGCCTTTTCCCTGTCGTCAGCCGGATGACCAAGCGCGGAAAGCTCAGAATTCTGCCAGTAACTCATCGCGCGGGCGTATTTGCCGCCGAACAGGTTCTTGTTGGCCCATTCGAAGTCGTAGAGCATGCCGAGTGCACGCCGCACCACCGGGTTGGCGAACTTCTGCAGCCGCATGTTGAACAGGAAACCGGTCACCACGGGCGGAATGCCGGTGTCGAAGGTTTCGGCRACCACCTCGCCCTTGTGGAAGGCCGGAAAATCGAGGTCGCGCTCGCGCTTGACCGGATCGCCGTCGTCGTCGATGGCGCAAAGGCCCTTCTTGAACGCTTCGAGCTTGGCGTTGGCGTTGAGGAAATACTCGATGGTGATCTGGTCGTAATTGTCGAAGCCGCGCTTGGCCGGGACGTCCTTGCCCCAATAGTCCGGGTTGCGCTTGAAAACGATGCGTTGGCCAGGCTGTACCTGCGCAACGGTGTAGGGGCCACTGCCGATCAGTGGCTTCAGCGTCGTCTTGTCGAACGTGTCCTTGTCGAAGGCATGCTTGGCTATGATCGGCGTCAGCGCGATGATCAGGGRCGTCTCGCGATTGGCCTTGTCGTTGAAGGTGAAGCGCACGCTGTGGTCACCGGTCTTTTCGAGCTTGGCGATCAGGCTCATGCGGGCGCTGTAGGGTGGACGGCCCTTGTCGGTATAGACATCGTAGGTGAACAGCACATCCTCCGGCGTCACCGGCTGGCCGTCGGACCATTTGGCCTTCGGGTTGAGATGGAACTCGATGCTCTTGCGCTCGGGATCCATGTCGGCGGTGTCGGCGAGCAAGCCGTACAGGCTGAAGGGCTCGTCGTAGTTGCGCTGCATCAGCGGCTCAAAGACGAGATTGCCGTAAGTCTGGTCCATCATGCCGCGCGCCGTCGTGCGCAGGCTCTTGAGGATGAAGGGATTGAGATTGTCGAAGCTGCCGAC
>NZ_JBFULQ010000611.1:0-3076 GCF_054049815.1 Mesorhizobium sp. P5_C1
ACCGTCTACAAGTGGATTGAACAGCGGAAGATGCCCGCTCATCGGGTCGGTCGGCGCTGGATGTTCAAGCAAGGTGAAGTTGACGATTGGGTGCGTTCGGGCGGCGCGGCAGACAAATCCGACTCTCCGAATTCTAAACGGGATGGAGAGTAGCTATGCCGGAGCCTATCCAGAACAGAATAAAGCAGTCGGTCGGACAAGCTGAAAACCTCTATCATCGATTGGTCCTACTGGTCGGAGACAGCGGAGCCGGCAAGACTGCTGCACTGCGCACAGTTGCAGGCGAGCTCGGGACTGACGTGATCAACGTCAATTTGGCGCTTTCCGCCAAGCTGATCGAGTTAACGGAGCGCCAACGGACCCTGCACCTCTCAGCCCTGTTCGGCGGCCTTGTCGAAGAGGCTCGGACAGTTGCGCTGCTCGACAATATTGAAATTTTGTTCGATCAAAGTTTGCGCCAGGATCCGCTCCGTCTCCTTCAAAGTGTGTCCAGAAATCGCTGTGTCGTGGCAAGCTGGAATGGCGCTGTTATTGGCAGCAAATTGACCTATGCCGAAAGCAGGCACCCGGAATATCGAAGCTACGAGGCTGCGGATGCATTGATTGTATACATGAATGAATCCTCCGGGCTTGATGCCCAAGAAAGTCGGCGGGCATGAAATACGGCGATCTTATTCACTTCGACCCTATCGAGTCTGTTGTGCAACTGCGCGACGCGAACAAGCAGGACGCGGCTCGCCAGCTTGTGAACACTTACGTCATCTCAGATGAGATGGCGGATAGACTGGTCCATCTCGTCATTCCACAGTTGCAGTTCGACGAGCCTGCCGACAACAAGGGGCTCTTGGTTGTTGGCAATTACGGCACCGGCAAATCGCACCTGATGTCGGTGGTGTCGAGCCTCGCTGCGGATGCAAGCCTGAACGATGCCTTGCACAGGGATGACGTGCGTCAGGCCGCAGGGCGGATCGCCGGGCGCTTCAAGGTGATCCGCACCGAAATCGGTGCAACCACGATGTCTTTGCGCGACATTCTGATCGCCGAACTAGAGGAGAGCCTCGACAAGCTTGGCGTGGATTACGTTTTTCCGGACCCGAATGCGATTTCCAGCCATAAGCGCGCCTTCGAGGACATGATGGCGAGGTTCGGTCAGGTATACCCCACTCATGGGCTTCTACTCGTCGTGGACGAACTGCTTGATTATCTGCGCACGCGCAAAGACCAGGAACTGATCCTCGACCTGAATTTCCTACGCGAAATCGGCGAAAGCGCCAGGGACTTGCGCTTCCGTTTCATCGCGGGTGTTCAGGAGGCAATTTTCGACAGCCATCGCTTCAGTTTCGTGGCGGACAGCATGCGACGCGTGAAGGACCGCTTTGAGCAGGTACTCATCGCCCGCAACGACGTCAAGTTCGTCGTGGCCGAGCGCCTGCTCAAGAAGACGGCCGAACAGCAGGCGCATATCCGCGTGCATCTTGTTCCCTTCGCCAAATTCTATGGCAATCTCAACGAAAGGATGGACGAGTTCGTCCGGCTGTTCCCAGTCCATCCCGACTACATCGACACCTTCGAGCGGGTCACCGTCGTCGAAAAACGAGAGGTTCTCAAGACGCTCTCGCTCGCCATGAAGGAGCGGCTCGATAAGGAGGTCCCACAGGACGAACCCGGGCTGATCGCGTTCGACAGCTATTGGAACAATCTGAAATCCAACGCGGCCTTTCGCGCCATCCCCGAAATCCGCGCCGTCATCGATTGCAGCCAGGTGCTAGAGTCGCGGATCGAAAACGCCATCAGCCGCAAGCAGTACAAGCCGATGGCGCTGCGGCTCATTCACGGCCTTTCGGTGCATCGCCTAACGACCGGCGACATCTACGCGCCAATGGGTGCGACGCCCGAGGAGTTGCGGGATCGGCTTTGCCTCTTCGAGCCCATAATTGCCGAGCTAGGCAGCAACGAGCCCGATAAGGATTTGCAGACATACGTCGAAACCGTGCTGCGCGAGATACATAGAACGGTCAGCGGCCAGTTTCTCTCGGTCAATCCTGCCAATCGGCAGTATTATCTCGATCTGAAGAAGACGGATGATTTCGACGCGCTCATCGAAAAGCGGGCCGAGAGCTTTTCCGACTCCCAACTCGACCGGTATTACTACGAAGCGCTTCGTCGCGTTATGGAATGCCAGGACGTCACCTATTTGACCGGCTACAAGATCTGGCAGCACGAACTCGTCTGGCAGGAGCGCAAGGCTGCGCGCACCGGCTATCTGTTCTTCGGCGCGCCTAACGAACGCTCCACTGCGGTGCCCCAGCGGGATTTCTATATCTACTTCATCCAGCCTTACGACCCCCCTCGCTTCAAGGATGAGAAGAAGAGCGACGAAGTCTTTTTCCATCTCACGGGAAACGACAGCGCCTTCCTCGACTCGCTCAAATCCTATGCGGCAGCGCTCGATCTGGCCCAGACCGCGTCAGGCCCCGCCAAATCCACCTATGAGGCGAAAGCCAACGGGYTCCTTAGGAACCTGGTGCAATGGCTTCAGAAGAACATGAACACGGCCTTCGATGTCACATGGCAAGGCCGCACAAAGACCCTGGCGGAGTGGGCGAAGGGCAGATCCGTCCGCGATCTGTCAGGCCTCGCGTCCCACGAAACCATCAATTTCCGCGATCTGGTAAACACCATCGCCGGCGTTTGCCTCGCGCCGCATTTCGCTGACCAGGCTCCGCACTACCCGGCCTTCTCCGTGCTGATCACTAGCGCAAACCGTGCGCAGGCAGCGCAGGATGCTTTGCGCGCCATCGCGGGACAGAACCGCACCAAGCAGGCGGTCGCCGTGTTGGATGCATTGGGCGTGCTTGATGGCGAGCGCATCGATCCGGCGAAGTCGCGCTATGTCCGGCCCATCCTCGAGGCCGTCAGGGCCAAGGGACCTGGCCAGGTCACCAATCGCGACGAGATCATCAAGGACGACCACGGGCTGGAATATATTGACCCGGCGGCAGGACGGTTGGAGCCTGAATGGGCGGTGGTTCTGCTCGCTGGCCTCGTCTGGTCCGGAGACATAGTGCTCGCCATC
>NZ_JBFULQ010000612.1:0-3071 GCF_054049815.1 Mesorhizobium sp. P5_C1
CCGCCGGCAGTCGATGCCATTGCCATAGAATTGTCCTCCCGTGAGACCTTGTCCTCGATGCTGTGCCTCATTGTCCGCGTTCTCCTCCGAACATGGACTCATGCACTGCGATCACGGAAAAAATGACAGAAAGCGTGCGCCAACGTCAGGGCGTCTTTGGGATTATGACTTTGGTATTAGGTGCGCTGCGGGATGAAGCGGAGCCAGCGGCGGAGCCGTCAGCCCTTGAGCGCTTCCAATAGCCCGGCGGCAGCCATCATGTCGCGCTTGCGGGCCGAGCGGCGCGCGACTGCTTCGGCGTCCTGTCCCCAATGCTCGATCTGCCAGTCCTCGTCGACATGGCCGGCCGCCCAGGCCGCCTCGGCGTCGAGTTCGCCGAAATCGACAGCCAGCGCCAGCAGCGCCGAACCGGTCAGCGAGGTCATCACATGGATGGCAGCGAGCCGCAGCGGTTCGGCACGCTGGGCAAGATGACTTCCCAGCACGGCGATCGTCTCACGCGGCTGCTCGACATGGATGATGCCTTCGGCGAGATTGAAGCGAGCCCCGAGGCTGCCGCGCACCCAATCAAGGACCGGGTCCCAATGTTCGTTCTGCCGCTCCACCAAGCCTTGCGGCGCATCGGCGCGGTAGCAGAGCAGATCGGACGAAGCGAAGCGCAGAATGTCTTCCAGCACCGCCTGCGGATCGCTGGCGACGCCGTCGATAGCAGTGTTGACGAGGCGCATCACCGGCATCGCCACCGGGTTGATGGTTTCGCTCTGCGCTGCAAACTCGTCGGCGACGAGTGCAGCCGCCGCCTCGGTCGGCAGCGCCAGCAGCGCCTTGCCCGGCGTGCGCACCGGCTTGCCGTCGAGATGCACGGCAAAGCCGTCTTCCACCGGCGCAACCGCGACGGTCTTGTAGAAACGCTTCGGCAAAGGCGTCTTCATCTGGATCTGGGCACGGCGCACCGGATCCGGATCGGAAAGCTGCTTGCCCGCTTCGAGGTCGTTGAGGATATCACGCATTGAAAGGCTCTCTCAAACCGGCACGAGCTTGCGCGACGGCCGGTTGACGATGACGAGGCCGGCGGCAATCAGGCCAAGTGCCAGGAAGATGCGCATGGTCAGCGGCTCATTCAAGAACATGGCGCCGCACAGCACGCCGAAAACCGGTGACAGGAAGGTGAAGCTGGACAGGCCTGAAGCCGGATAGCGCCTCAGCAGCCAGAACCAAAGCACATAGGTGAAGGCAACGATGTAGACTGCCTGGAAAAGCAGCGCCAATGTCGGCAGCACGGCAGGGTCGCGGATGGGCGCACCGGCGAGAGGCAACACCAGTATTCCGACGATTGCCGCACCGGCGAGTTGATAGAGCAGCAGCTTCTCGGCACTCGCCTCGACCAGCTTCGACCGCTTGATGAGGATGTTGGTCAAGGCCCAGAAAAATCCAGAGCCAAGGCTCAAGAGATCGCCGAACAGCATGTCCCCGCCGCCGCCAAGCTTGTCGGAAAACACCGCGGCAAGGCCGCCAAAGGCCAGCAGCAGGCCAAGGAACTTGCGCAAGGTGATCTGCTCGCCAAGCAGGAAATGGCCGCCGATCAGCATCCAGAACGGCATTGTGTTGACCAGCAGCGTGTTGCGGGCGACGGTCGTGTGCTCCAGGCCGACATAGAGGCAGAGGAACTCGATGCCGAACAACGCGCCAACCGCGATGCCGGCGAGCAATGTCCCGTCGCGCGTGAAAAGCGCGATGCCGCGCCAGCGGCACCACGCGAAGACACACAGGCCGCCGATGACCGAGCGCGCGATCGACAGGAAGACTGGATCGTAACCGGCGTAGGAAATCTTGGCGGCGACGTAGTTCAGCCCCCAGGAAAAGGTCAGGCCGACCATGATTGCGGCGGCGGCCATGTCGACCGTGTCGCGCCGGTCGAGCGTATCGGTCGCGCCGCTCACAATCAGTCCTCCGCGCTGGCGTCGTCGAAGCCGATCAGGTTCCAGCTCTGGCGCATATGCGGTGGCATCGGCGCGGTGACATCGATGACGCCCTTGTCCGGGTGCGGAATGATGATGCGGCGCGCATGCAAATGCAGGCGGTTTTGAATGCCACCAGGGAAATCCCAATTGGTGTCGGCCTCGAAATATTTCGGGTCGCCGATGATCGGGCAGCCGATATAGGCAGCATGAACACGAAGCTGGTGCGTGCGGCCGGTGTAGGGCTCCATTTCCAGCCAGGTCATCGTCTGCGCCGCCTGCTCGATGATGCGGTAGTAGGACACGGCGTGGTCGGCGCCCTTTTCGCCATGCGCGGCGACGCGCACCCGATCGCCATCGGGCGTCGGCTCCTTGATCAGCCAGGTCGAGATCTTGTCCTCACGCTTGGGCGGTACGCCCTTGACCAGCGCCCAATAGGTCTTCTTGGTCTCGCGGGCGCGAAACGCTTCCGACAGCTTCATTGCGGCAAGCCTGGTGCGGGCGACGACCAGTACGCCCGAAGTGTCGCGGTCGAGGCGATGGACCAGCCGCGGCTTCTCGCCCTTCTGGTTGCGCCAGGCTTCCAGCATGTCGTCGACATTGCGGGTGACGCCCGAGCCGCCTTGCACCGCGAGGCCCGCCGGCTTGTTGAAGACGAAGACCTTGGGATCTTCATGGATCAGCATTTTCGCCAGGACGTCGGCATCGCCCTGGTTGCGGATCGAGTGACCGGTCAGCGCGCTCTCGCCCTTCTTGTCCACCTCGAGCGGCGGAACGCGCACCATCTGGCCGGGTTCGACGCGGGTGTCGGCCTTGACCCGGCCGCCATCGACGCGGATCTGGCCGGAGCGCAGCAGCTTTTGCAGATGGCCGAAGCCCAGGCCCGGGAAATGGGTCTTGAACCAGCGATCGAGCCGCATGCCCGCCTCGCCGGTCGAACCCGGCCAGATGGTGCGCGTTCCGCCGCTCGAGGTGGACAAGAAGGGCGAGAGCGCGCTGACCGGTCACTCGATCCGCAACCAGGGCGATGCCGACGTCCTGGCGAAAATGCTGATCCATGAAGATCCCAAGGTCTTCGTCTTCAACAAGCCGGCGGGCCTCGCGGTGCAAGGC
>NZ_JBFULQ010000613.1:0-3053 GCF_054049815.1 Mesorhizobium sp. P5_C1
CCTCGATGCTGCGCACAAGAGCGATGTCGACAAGCTACAGTCGGGTACCGCGCCAGTAGACGTACCTTATGCAGACATGCAGAAGGCAGCCCATGCCGATGCGGTCAGTCTGTTCGGGGCTTACGCCAAGGACGGCGACAACACCGCCCTGAAATCCTTTGCGGCCGAAACTTTGCCGACACTCAAGATGCATCAGGAGATGATTCAAAAGGTCGCAACGTCGGCGCCTACTTCTGACGGCACCACACCGGCAGTCACCAGCGGCGCCACCAATCCGACGGCTCCTGCTCCCGGCGCCAACAGCTTTACCGAAGCCCAGGCAAAGAGCGCGATCGAAAAGGTTGGCTACTCCGACATCTCTAGTCTGACGAAGGACGACCAAGGCATCTGGCGCGGAACCGCGAGCAAGGACGGCAAGTCCACGCCGATCGCGCTCGACTACCAAGGCAACGTTGTTGCCGGCACCAAGTGATAAGAAGCGAGGACAATCAGATGAAAACCGTAACAGGACTGTTCGACAATTATGACGATGCCAATGATGCCGTTGGCGAACTCGTAGCCACCGGCGTCCCGCGCGATGACATCAGCATTGTGGCCAACAACGTGACCGGCTGGCACAAGGACGAGGAAACTGAAGCCGGCGAGGACGCGGCCACCGGGGCTGGCGTCGGCGCCGTCATTGGGGGTGCCGGCGGCCTGGCAACCGGCCTCGGCCTGATGGCCATTCCTGGGGTCGGACCTGTTGTTGCAGCTGGGTGGCTGGCTGCCACTGCTGTCGGCGCGGTCGGCGGGGCCGTGGTCGGTGGTGCTGCCGGCGGCATCATCGGCGCAATGACAACAGCCGGCGTTCCTGAAAATGACGCCCATGTCTACGCGGAAGGCGTTCGTCGCGGCGGGACGATGGTCACTGCCAGGGTCGAGGATAATCTTGCGCCGAATGCCGAACAGATCCTCAGGCAATATAATTCGGTCGATGTCGCTGGCAGGCGCAATGAATATGAAGCTGGCGGCTGGACCGGTTTCGACCCGAACGCCGACGTCTATACCGGAGAAGACCTGCAGCGGGCTAGACGTGCACGCGATCTTTGATGCGACTCGCAGGGCGGCCAAATCGCCTCGAATGGCGCCGATTGCTTTACTGTGGAGGAACGAAAATGGGTGATGATAAAAGCAAACGAGACTTTCGTGACCGAGATCGTATATCGGCGGACGAGGACTATGAGGTCGAGTATTTCGCCAATAAGACCGGCATCACCCCTCAGCAAGTGAGGGACCTGATCGCAAAGCACGGCAACAGCCGCGAGACACTGGAACGGGAAGCACAGGCTCTGCGAGGCCGGTCTTAAGGACGGTGTCCGAACTGGCTCTGGAAACCGCAGCGGGCCGGTTTGGGCGTCGCGAAAATTGGCAATGCTAGATCCTCGCGTCACCACCTTGATTTTATTAATTTTTTCTATTTGGGAGGTTGGCTACAATCTTGTTGCGGGGGGCAAGCGGATGGAAAGCTTTCGGGTCGAATTGATGAACGGCAAAAAGGTCGTGCGAAGCGCCGTGCACGCGGTGGTAATGCATCCCTGCCTGGGAAAGCCTCGGGAAGGCCGTGCATCAGGGTCAGACCTGCTGCAGGCGGAAAAACCCAGCGTGTTTCACGTTCGAAGAGGCGGGCAATTAACCTAAACCACATTCCCGGCATGAGTTTGCACCTTAGCAGGGAAGCTAGCCGCCTAATTTTCGCGATAATCTTGACGAGTGGCGCCGCGGGCACGCCTGTCTGAAGATCCGAGTTGGTAGGGCGGCACGCATGAACTCAGTCACTCTTGTAGGTTACCTGGCACCGTCTGCTCCATGACCAGCTTTACGCCTCAGGCCTGGAAGATCATAAAACGCGAGACACGGGCGGGTCTCCGTGGTTAGCCTTCGGCATCATGAAGCTAGAATGGCCCATCATCATAACCGACGGCGTGTGCCTTTTGCTGTTCTGCCTCGCGATGAGAAGGATGAAGTTGCCGATAGTCTTGATCCGGATAAGTGACGCGCCCGTTCCAGCAGGAAGGCCACCGCCCAATAAGAGGTGCGAATGACCCACATCGCAACTTTCAATGTAAACGGCGTCAACGGTCGGCTGCCGGTGCTTCTCAGGTGGCTGGATGAAACCAAATACGACATCGTTTGCCTTCAAGAACTCAAAACATCTGACGAAAAGTTTCCGCTGAGGGCGATCAGCAACGCCGGATACGGCGCCATCTGGCACGGCCAGAGGTCCTACAACGGCGTGGCAATCCTTGCCCGCGGGACCGATCCCGTAGAACTCCGGCGCGGCTTGCCTGGCGATCCCGACGATACGCACAGCCGCTATATCGAGGCCGATGTAAACGGGCTTGTGGTTGGCTGTCTCTATCTGCCCAATGGTAATCCAGCGCCTGGCTCTAAATTCGACTATAAGCTCGGCTGGTTTGAAAGGCTCATCAGCTACGGTCGGTCGTTGCTTGAAGCCGGTAGGCCAACCGTCCTCTGCGGCGATTATAATGTGGTTCCGACCCCACGCGATGCGGTCGTGCCAAGGCGATGGATCGGCGATGCTGTGTACTTCCCTGAAAGCAGGGACGCCTACAGCCGGATGCTCGCGCAAGGATGGATCGATGCCGTTCGTCATACTCATCCAGAGAGCGCCATCTACACCTACTGGAACTTCTCCTATAGCGGCGGATATGACCGAAGTTCAGGACTTCGAATGGACCACCTTCTGGTGAGCCCTTCCCTCTCTTCCCATTTGCGGAGTGCCGGCGTCGATGTGGAGACACGCGGATGGGAGAAGCCAAGCGATCACGCGCCGGCTTGGATCGAAATCGATGCGCAGCACGGCGGCGACCTTGCCTCAATCGGGTTAATGGCTTGCCATTGAAGGATGGCCAGGTGCATCCCTCCATTCGAGTGTGATGGTGAGGTGCAGATGGTGTCGGCCTACTTCATCACAAACGTTGAATTCGAAGGCGCGTTTGGTGCCGTCCGGATGTGATTCCCTAATGATCGCTGCGAGGGCTCGCAGTCCTGCC
>NZ_JBFULQ010000614.1:0-3052 GCF_054049815.1 Mesorhizobium sp. P5_C1
GCGCGGCTCCGGATGGGGTGCCGACGAAGGCCAGATGCTGACCCGGTTTTCGCTCTACCGCGACATGAAGGTCGTCACCAACCACGAGCGCGTCACCAACAGCAAACGCGTGGTGTGCGACGAGTACAACTCGAACAACACCTGCAAACGAAGCCACGACGAGTACGACTACATCGATTCCTATGGCCCGTTCGCCAGTTGGCAAGGCTGCGTCGAAGCCCGGCCCTACCCCTACAATGTCAACGACGCGCCGCCGTCCGGCGGCTCGTCGAACACCGGCATAGGGGTCGGCGATCCAGCGACGATGTTCGTGCCGATGTTCGCCCCGGACGAACCCGGCAATCATTGGAAGCTCACCCAGGATCCCGATGAGGCCATGCCGACGACCTATGGCGCCGTGAACAGCTGGTGGAATGACAACCCGACGAGCAGCACCGGCCAATCCCGGCTGCGCAACGTGGCCAAATATTTCCAGCCGCGGCCGATCGATGCGCCGGCGCTGCCGGCCGGAAACGGCCCGAACTACAGCTGCACCACCAACCCGATCACACCGCTGACCGATGTCAGCGTCACCGACGGACTGACCTCGATCAAGGCCGCGATCGACCTGATGCAGCCGAATGGCGGCACCAGCGTTCCCGAGGGCATGGCCTGGGGCTGGCGGGTGGTCTCAAGCGGCGAGCCGTTCACGCAAGGACGCCCGGAAACAGAAAGAGGCAACGACAAGGTCGTGATCGTGCTGACCGACGGCGCCAACACCTACTACACGCCTGCGTCGCTCGGCTATTCCGATCCCGCCGATTCGAAGTCGACCTACGCGTCCTACGGCTATCTCAACCCCGGCTACAACGGTACCTCGGTCGGCCGCATGTTTCTGGGGACATCGAGCGCCATTGGCCAGTTCGACTATTCGAACGGCAATTACACGAGCGCGCTCAACGAGCAGATGGCGACGCTTTGCAACAACGCCAAGGCAGCCAACATCATGGTGATGACGGTGGCGCTCGACTTGTCCACGACCAAAACCAGCGACCAGGCGGCGATCGCGGCGCTGAAATCCTGCTCGTCGAACTCGCGCTTCCGCAAGGACCCGACGGATCCGAGCAAGCCGGCCAAGCTGTTCTGGAACGCCACCGGCGCCACCTTGTCGAACGATTTCAAGGAAATCGGCAACGAATTGTCGAACCTGCGCGTCGTCAGCTGATCCGGAGGCACTGGCAGCCATCTGGCGCAACGGCTGGCGGCGCCATGCCCTTGCGGACGCCCGCCGGTGCGGGCAGATATTGGCCGCTCGCTTCCGCACCGGGGTGCGCAGGGGAACGAATAGATGCCCGAAACCGCCAACCATCTCGCCTTTGCGCTGGTCTGCCTCGGCATGGTGCTGACGCCAGGCCCCAACATGATCTACCTGATCTCGCGTTCCCTGTCGCAGGGGCCAAAGGCGGGGCTAATCTCACTTGGCGGCGTCGCGCTCGGCTTTGTCTTCTATGTACTGGCGGCGGCGTTCGGCATCACTGCGCTGCTGCTTGCCGTGCCCTATGCCTATGACGCGCTGCGCTTTGCCGGCGTACTCTATCTCCTGTGGCTGGCCTGGCAAGCCGTGAAGCCGGGGGGACGCTCGCCGTTCCAGGTGCGCGAACTGCCGCGGGACCGGCCGCGCAAGCTGTTCGCCATGGGCCTGATGACCAACCTGCTCAATCCGAAGGTGGCCGTGCTCTATCTGTCGCTGCTGCCGCAGTTCATCAGCCTGGACAAAGGCCATGTCCTGTCGCAGCTGCTGGTGCTCGGTGCGACACAGATATCGATCAGCCTCAGCGTCAATGCCATCATCGCGGTGACAGCGGGCTCGATAGCCACCTTCCTCGCCGGCCGGCCGCTATGGCTGGTCATCCAGCGCTGGATGATGGGCACCGTGCTGATGGCACTCGCGCTGAAGATGGCGACAGACGCACAGCGCTGAGAGTGGAAGTACAAGCAGCGATCGCCGCCGTCAGCAGCCGAAGACTTCTTTCAGAAAAGCCCGAGAAACGCGCTTTCGAGTTRCACCGGGCTGGTCGGCGCTTGCCAGCGCAATATTGATATTGCCAGCAACGCCAAAGCACATCAGCCAGACGATCTTCTTGAGCACTCCCGACAGTTTCCACGCCATCGGTCAGTCTCCGTCACCTGGCCACAGAGGGCGCCGACAGGCCAAACATATCAGGCTTTGTCAGGCGCTCTTTGTTTGGCGTTCCGGCGTCGTCACATCGGCCGCCGGATTTGCTGCGCCCGCTCCGGCTCGACCACCTTGCGGTAGAGATGCCAGGTGGCGTGGCCGAGCACCGGCATGACCACGGCGAGCCCGGCAAACAGCGGGATCGAGCCGATCACCAGCAGCACGGCGACCATCAACCCCCACAGCGCCATCTGCAGCGGGTTTGCCATCACCGCTCGCGCCGAGGTCTCGATGGCCGAAACAGCGCCGACATCTCGGTCGAGCAACAGCGGGAAGGCAACCACAGTGGTGGCGAGCACGACAACGGCGAAGACAAAACCGGCGGCATTGCCGGCGAGGATCAGGGTCCAGCCCTTGCCGGTCGTCAGCACCTCGCGGACAAAGTCGCCGATCGATGCCGGCGGCTGGTCGCCGAACAGGCCGGTGTAGATCGACTGCGCGGTGTAGAGCCACAGCAGGAATAGCGCCACCAGCATGATACCGATCGCCGCGATCGACGGAATCGCCGGCGAGTGGCGCACATCGAGGGCATGCCGCCAGGAGGTGTTCATGCCGAGTTCGCGGCGGCGGCTGATCTCGTAAAGACCGATGGCGGCAAACGGGCCGACCAGCGCGAAACCCGACATCAGGGGATAGATGAGCTGGATGGCATTGGCGCCGGACGTCCATCGCGTCAGGATCAGACCGACAACGGGGTAGATCAGGCACAGGAACACGTAGTGCGATGGTTTTGCCCAGAAATCCTCGGCGCCGAGGCGCAGCGCATCCCTGAGATCCGCTGTGGTGATGCTGCGCACCGTGGGCTGTACGTRCGCCCCGTGTGCGTCCGCCATGACA
>NZ_JBFULQ010000615.1:0-3045 GCF_054049815.1 Mesorhizobium sp. P5_C1
CATCGGCAGTGACACCGCAACCGCTTGAGGATGTCACTCTCGATCTGAAAGGTCTTTATGCTACTTCCCCGATCGCTCTGGTCGGCTGCCTCATGACAGGTATTGCCAACGGAGCCTGGGGGACGCTCGGAGCCGTCTATGGTGCCCGCATCGGAATTGGCAACGCGGGTATTGCACTGATGGCAAGCGTAGTTGTGCTCGCCGGTGCCGCTCTCCAGTTTCCCGCGGGTCGGCTGTCCGACATCACCGACCGCCGCTTTGTGCTGGCGGGCGCGGCGGTCGGAGCGGCCGCATTCGGACTTCTCATCTTCGTACTCCAGCCACGATCGGCGGCACTCGTGATTGTCACCACCGCAGCCTACGGGGGCCTGGCCTACACCCTCTATTCGGTCGCAGTGGCGCATGCAAACGACCACGCCCGCCCGGACGAGTTCGTCAAGGTGTCGAGCGGTCTGCTGTTATTCTATGGGTTCGGCACAATTGTCGGGCCGATGCTGGGAGCCGCGGTGATGACCAAGATGCGACCGGAGAGCCTGTTCCTCGCAACGGCCCTCCCTCACGCAGTGCTCGCCGCATATGCTCTCCTGCGTATCAGCCGCCGCGCTCCGGTATCGCAGGCTGCAAAGGGGGCGTTCAGGACACTGCCGGCCGAACGGGCTGTCACGCCCGAGTCGCTGCGGCTCGATCCACGCACCGTCCCGGCCGCAGAGTGAAACAAAGCATGCGCGGCAGCATAGTTCGGGTCGAGCAGACGCACTGAGCCCGTTTCGCGGACTACGATCAGACTGGCTGTCCGCCTCCTTCAGGCACCAGATGTGGTGGCGGCCTTGCTTGCGTACGGCACCCTCGACCTCCTGTCATCGGGCGATGACAACACGGCGTAGGCGATCAGTGGGGCGATGCTGGCATAGATGCCGGTCTCGGGGGGCAGTCCGGCGATAGCGGGATAGGCGCGACCGCCAGCCCGCGCGAGCGCGAGATTGTTGGCTGGACTCTTGCGGCTCCTCGGTTGCCGGTGTTTACGAGCCTCTCAGGCTATCGACTGGGCTGGTTGCGTAGCGACGTGTCGGCCGGACTCGCTATGGCAGCCGTGGGGCCTCCTTGTCGTTTCCGAGCAAGTGACATTGGTGGCCGATAAGATGCTGGCAATCGGCGCCATCGGCATCGGGCCAGTTCGGCGCGCTGGTCGCGAAGGTGCAGTGGATGTGCCACCAGCGAGCGGGTAAGGACAGGAGGAAGAACTCATCGCCGCGACGGCGACGAACTCCGAGCCGCAAGGATGTCGTTCGAATGCCGCCGATCCGCGCCCTCGTCACACGGTTCAGTGGCGTGTGACCTCCGTCGAAAGCCCGGCTTCTCGCAATGCTGCCAAGACCTTGTCGGCCAGGTCGGGATTGGCGTTGACGCCGGCCAAGTCGGCCAGAATGCCGCCGCCGCGACAAGGAGCGAGTTCAACAATCCTCTGGACAGCCCGGGCGGCCTCTTCCTTCCGCCCTAGGCGAACGAGGGAGATCGCTCGGGCCACAAAGCCATGCGTCACGTCCGGCATGTCCACATCACGCGCTTCGGCCAGCGCCTCTTCGTAGCGTCCGTTCACGAAATGATAGAGGGACAATCCCACGCAGTTGGCGCCGAGCCGCGACAGTTGTTGTGCGGAGGCCTTCTCGAGCAGTGGAACTCCTTTGCCCCATTCACCCAGCAAGGACCAGATCAGACCCAGATCGGTCATGATGTCTGTCGCGTTGGGGTTGAAGGCGAGGGCCATCTGCATGGCCTTCAGGCTGGCGGGCACGTCCTGAGCAAACCAATAAGCCAGTCCCCGAGCATGATGGCCGCGGCTGGAATCGGGAGCCAGTTGGACCGCCCTATCCGCAAGCTCTATGGCCTGCCGGCGCAGTCCAGAGGGGGACTCCGTGGGTGCGAACCCAAACCGATGCCCATCGGTGTACAGTTGAGACAGGCAGGCGAACGCCTCGGCATAATCCGGGTTGGTGATTGCGGTTCGTTCGAGACACTGACGCACACCTGAAAAGAGGTCCCTCCGGTAGGTCCGCTTGTACTCGTAAAACCTGATGACGCACTCGACAGGACTTAGGGACCGCGGTTCCTTCGCTTGGGCAGCGGCATTGGCTATGCTGCTGATGACGCCGTAGGGTTGTGCCAACGCGCGCACGAGCGAATTCGCCACCTCGTCGCGGATGCTCAGCACGTTCCCGCATTGGAGGTCTCGTTCGAAGCTCTGCCCCCAGAGCACCCGCCCGGTCCGCGCTTGAACTAGAACGGCTTTCACGTTGAGAGAGCCGGCGAAGAGTGCGGTGCTGCCGCTCAGGACAAACTCCCCATTCGCATTGCGGCGTTGCTCACMGGCTGCCGCCGATGCGTAATGCGCGTCCGAAGGCCGTTCAAAGACGGCGATTTCGGGGAAACGAGCTAGACCGATTGTGACCTGTTCGGCAAATCCGCGATTGAAATGCAGGAACATAGATTGATCGCCTTCGGCATCAAATGGCGCCACAAGGATCGTCGACGCGCGCTCCGTTCCAGCCGGTTCGCTGGGGGCATTCGCCTGTGCGTCACCAGCTGACGGTGACCAGAGGGCAGCAGTCTGAAACTCGGGCACATAGCCGCCTTTCGGCATGGCAATCCTGATCGAGCTGTTGTCGCCGCAGGTGAGATAGAAGCGCTCAAGCGATCTGCGCAACCGGCGGGCTTCCATCCGTACCACCGGATCAAGCTGGGGATCGAAGTTGACGTCGCGGCCAAACACTTCGGTCGCGATGTTGTATGCCTTGATGCGCCCTCCCCTGCCTGCCAGCGCTTCTTCGACCACATATGCAAGGAACCGCCGATTGCGCTCTGACGCGTCGAACCGAACGGAATCCACCACGCGGTCCAACTCGCGGTGGATTTCATCGGAGCGCGATGTTGCAGGATCAGCAGTCGCTGCGCCGTCATAGCGGTCCAACGCAGCGGCGGGAGAAGGGGTAGTCAGGCAGCGTATCTCGTCCGCGTCAATCATTTCGACCCTCCACGAAGGCAGAGACC
>NZ_JBFULQ010000616.1:0-3044 GCF_054049815.1 Mesorhizobium sp. P5_C1
GCTGTGGGATGACGGCGACATTCCACCGCTCGCATTGATGGTGGAAGYGGTCCACGAGCACGGCTCGCTCGCCGGCGTGCAACTCGCCTATCCCGCTTACTACAACGCTAATCGCATGACCCGCGAAGTGCCACTCGGCCCGATGGACCGACCCGTCAGCGGCCACCATCCGGTCCAGGTTCGCGCAATGGACAAGTCGGACATCAAGGCACTGCTGGGCTGGTGGAAAGCGGCGGCGCAGCGGGCGCGCAAGGCCGGCTTCGACATCCTCAATGTCGACGGCAATTTCTCCACCATCGCATTCCAATTCATCTCGCCCCGCAATCAACGAACCGACGAATATGGCGGCTCGCTAAAAAACCGGGTTCGCCTTCTGAAGGAATTGATCGAGGCCACGCGAGAGGGTGGCGGCGATGCCTGCGCGGTTAGCGTACGTCTGATCATCGATGAACTGTTTGGCCCCGAAGGACTTCGCGCCGCGGACGAAGGGATAGAGGCCATCAGSTTGCTCGCCGAACTGCCCGATCTATGGGATCTCGTGGTCGGAACCTGGGCCGACGATTCGCCGACCTCCCGCTTCGCATCGGAGAACGACCACGAGCCGTTCATGACCGGGATCAAGAGCGTCACCACCAAGCCGGTCGTCGGTGTCGGGCGCTTCACCTCGCCGGACACAATGGCAAGCCTGATCCGCCGCGGCGTGCTTGACATGATTGGCGCCGCGCGCCCGTCGATCGCCGATCCCTTCCTGCCGAAGAAGATCGAGGAGGGGCGCTACGAAGATATCCGCGAGTGCATCGGTTGCAATATCTGCGTGTCGAGCCACTTTGCCATGACGAACCTGCGCTGCACGCAGAACCCGACCATGGGCGAGGAATGGCGTCGCGGCTGGCATCCCGAACGAATTTCCACCAAATCAAGCGATACGAGCGTGCTCGTCATCGGCGGCGGGCCGGCGGGGCTCGAATGCGCCCGGGCTCTCGGTCAGCGCGGCTATCAGGTAACCTTGGCCGAGCGGCAGAGCCGTCTCGGTGGCCGCGTGACCCTTGAGGGCGAGCTGCCGGGCCTGCGCGAATGGCTGAGGGTCCGCGACTGGCGCGTCACCCAGCTAGACAAACTCTCGAACGTCGGGGTCTATCTCGAAAGCGATCTCGGATTGGCCGACGTTCTCGAATTTGACGCCGATGAGGTCGTGCTGGCGACTGGATCGCAATGGCGCGCCGATGGAGTGGGGCGCGCGGCGTTCAAGCCGCTTACATTGTCAGCCAGCGTGCCCGTATTCACACCGGACGACATCATGGGCGGCAATATCCCTTCGGGCCGAATTGTCGTCTATGACGACGACCACTATTACATGGGCGCCGTGATCGCTGAAAAACTGGCTCTAGTGGGCAAAAATGTGACGCTGGTCACGCCGGCAGCCGACATCTCCTCCTTCACAATCAACACGCTTGAAAACATCCGAACAGCAAAGCGGCTATATGAGCGTGGAGTTGGAATGGTTACGCACATGGCGCTCACCGGTACGCATGAAGGCCAGGCCCTCTTCATCGACGCGCGAACAGGCGCAGCGAACCACCGAGAGACCGACGCCCTTGTCCTCGTCACAGCGCGGCTACCTCGCAACGAACTGTTTAAAGCGCTGACCAAGCGTCTCGAGGAGGGACAGGCCGGTCGCTTGCGCCGCGTCTCGCGCATCGGGGACTGCGAAGCGCCGGCTGCCATTTATGCTGCCGTCTATTCAGGCCACCGCTTTGCCCAAGAATTCGAGAACGCCGACCCGATCTTGCGTCGCGAGCGAATCAACCTTGCCAGTTAGAACCAAATGATGAGCGACCTCATGTCAGTACCCGCGACACCAAATTCCGAAAAGCTCTATGCCCGTGCCCGCGAGGTCATGCCTGGCGGGAACACGCGTACGACCGTCTACCGCAAACCGTATCAAATCTATGCCTGGCGCGGCGATGGCTGCCGGATCACCGATGTGGATTGCCATGTCCGGATCGACGCCTTGGGGAATTTCACCTCTCTGATCCATGGCTATGGCAACCGCCAAATCCTTGAGGCGGCTACACGGCAGCTCGAAGCCGGAACGTGTTTTGGCATGCCCACCGAGAGCGAGATCCGCCTCTCGGAAATCCTGTGCGATCGTCTGCCGTCCGTCGAGCAGCTTCGTTACACCAATTCCGGCACCGAAGCGGTGATGAACGCGATCAAGGCCGCGCGCGCCTATACCGGCCGACCCAAGATTGCAAAATGCGAGGGCGCCTACCACGGGACCTACGATCCGGCCGAGACAAGCCAGGACGCCAGCCCCGCCACCTGGGGTGATATCGACAGGCCGGGATCCGTGCCGACCGCCAAGGGGACACCCCAGGGCGTGCTCGACGATGTCGTCGTCATTCCCTTCAACAACACGCCTGTAGCCGAGGCAATCCTTCGCGCCAGCGGCAACAGCCTTGCGGCCGTGCTCGTCGATGTCATGCCCAATCGCGCAGGGCTGGTGCCGGCAAAGCCCGAATATCTGGCGATGCTGCGACGCGTTACGCGCGAGCTTGGGGCGCTGCTGATCCTCGACGAGGTCATCACCTTTCGCCTTGGCTACAATGGTGCGCAGGGCCGTTTCGACATCGATCCGGATTTCACCACGCTCGGCAAGATTATCGGCGGCGGCTTTGCGATCGGCGCCATCGGCGGCCGTGCGGAAGTGATGTCGGTGTTTGATCCAAGTACGGGTCAGCCCGCGGTGCCGCATGGCGGAACGTTCAGTGCCAATCCCATGTCCATGTCGGCAGGGATAGCCGCTCTGGAGGAATTGACCCCCGCCGCATTCGAGAAGCTCGAGGCGCTCGGCGATCGCTTCGACCAGGGTATTCGTGCCTGCTTCGCCCGACACGGGATCAAGGGGCAGGTTACCGGACTGGGTTCGCTGCGCCGTGTCCACCTGACGGACGCACCATTGAGCGACTACCGATCCACATTCGCCGCTGCGGATGGGGCGACGCGGGTTTCGGCCCTCGCAAAAGCGTTGTTCGACGAAGGCG
>NZ_JBFULQ010000617.1:0-3033 GCF_054049815.1 Mesorhizobium sp. P5_C1
GGGCCGCAGCATGACGACATCGCAATCCATCCATAGCCCGCCATGCTCGTACAGCACGGCGTAGCGGAAGACGTCGCTGAAATACCTGATCTCGGAGCCGGCGACGATCCGCTCGAACATGGCGCGCGGCATGACGTCGTCGGCATTGCGGATTTCGATCCCATGCGGGATGAGGAATTCGAGCTTCTCCGGTGCATAGCTCCACACCCGCACCGGATGGCCCGCCGCTCGCATCGACGCTGTGGCGGCAATCAGGGTACGATGCTCGGCCTTGTCGGACATCACCTGATAGAAGCAGTTGATCTGGGGAAGTGCGGTGTCGTCGCTGCCAAGGAAGGGATTGATCCGCGCGTCGAACTGGCGCGATCGTTCCCGCCGCTCCCGCGGAGAATCGACGTCGCGCAGAAACGGCGCAAGCTCATAGAAGAACTCCTCCGYTGACTTCACGCGGCCGGAGGCGATGGCTTCGACCAGCACCCCGCTTCTGTCCCCCGCCGCGCCATCACGAGCACGGTCAGGCTTCATCCGCGTTTCCGTTGGAGGAGCGGTATGCGCTGAATAATCTGCCTGGAGCCGCGAGGCCGGCGACGACAGCRTCAGCCTGGACGCTGTGTCAGCCACACCCGATGGCAGGCTATCCACCTCCTCCAGCAAGGCCTGGACCTCACCCGCATCGACGGTCGCGATCCAGGACTCGCTGTCGGCCACACCGTAAGAAATCAGCAAACGCGCGTCATCCGGATGCCAGGCTAGACCCGCAGCGAATTCAGGGCCCTTTTTGTTGAAGAAGAACGGACGGCTCACTTTTCGCAGAACGCTTGTTTCGTCGAACCAGACGAACCGATGCATGCACCAATGGAGCTTCTCCGCAAACCTCCATTGCACTTCCTGAATCAATGTCAGCCAACCGCCGGCGAAAGCGAGCAGTTGGGTTCCTCCCCCGAACTTATGGGTCGCGATCGCGGGAGACGTCTCAAGGACGGTCGCAGCATGCTCGTCCACTATCCTGACGGAGTCACCGAAACAGATGAATTGCAGCTTCTCGCCGCCTGCGGCAGGCTTGACTTGCGGCATCCAGTTCTTCTCGTGCACCCGCGGTCCTGCCGGATGGAGCACGCGCCAGTCGGTCAGCCGGCTGGCGCCACCCTCGTCGATGCGCGCGATGACCTGTTCGCACTGTCCGTCCGGTATCAGTTCGCGCACGCACGAGACGCCCCATAGCGCATCGCGCCAGGCGAACAGGCGCATATCCTCAAGAACCCGGTCGCGCGCGAGTTCCGGCATGTCAGCCGGCGGCAAAATCTCGTTTGCGGACTGGATGGCGAGTTCATCGCTCAATCGGAGCAGGAAATTGCGCGTGTGAACCGGCACTCCGTCCGGCGTGTCGTATCGAAGGTTGTCTTCGGTCCGGGTGAAATTCACCGTCCGCTGCAACAGCACGATCTGGCCGCCCCACCGGGTCACCGACGGGTTTGACGGCCGATAGCCGTCGGGCGCCGTGAAACCGACCGGACGCGCGCTGAAGGACGGCATCACCGTCTTGGCGGGCTGCACATAGAAGAACAGGTTCGACCACGCCAGATCCCTGGGGCCATCGGCGATGGTCCGGTTCAGCGCCAGCCAGTTGCACGCCGCGAAGCCGCGGTCCTTGCGCACGGGATCGCGCGCGTAGTTTGCCGCGATCGCGTACTCCTCCAGCAGGCCTGTCGTGTAGGCGTAGTCCTCAATAAACAGGATGTCCTGGTCGGGTCGCCTGATCGCCAGCCCGGCTTCCGAAAACAGCACGCTGGCGTCATTCATCCCCTTCTCGCGGTAGAACCGCGCCAGGTCATAGAGCGGCTCGGCACGTTGCGGCCGCTGATTGAAGGCGGCAAGCGCCTGGCCGATGAAGCCAGCCTCGTCGCCAAGCGTGCGCAGACAGCGCGCCTCTTGCAGCCGGGCGTTCCACGCCTCCTCGTCCCAGCCGCCCATCGCGGCGCGCTTGGCATATGCCACCGCGGCCTCCGCCGTCCGCCCGGCGTCGCGGTAGGATTGCGCCAGGTAGAACCAGTAGCGCTGATTATCCGGATCCTTTTCGAGGGCCTCCAGCAAAAGTCTGGCATCGCGCTCGAATTTGTCCACCCGGTTCGAGCCGCTGGCGTGGTCCTTGTACCAGGCGCTGCGTAGTTCTTGCACGCCGCCGGGCACGTCGAGATACTCGTGGGTTACACCACGGTAGCGTGCGCCAGCATCGCGCCTGACAATGCGCGTGTTCCAATAGGCGAGGCCTGAATCCGAGCGTTGCAGCAGCCGGTAGCCTGGACCGTCGAGCCCCTCGCGGAAGCCCGTATCCTCGACCATCAGTTCCATGTCGGCGTCGTCGAACAGCAGATAGTCATAAGCGAGCGGCGAGGCATAGGCGTGATCGAGCGCGGCGTTGCGCGCCTGCTCGAAATTGTGGAATGGAAATTCGTGCAGCTCACCTGGCAGGTTGCGTGCGGCGAAGAACGACTTGACGAAATCCTGTGTCCCGTCGGTCGAGCCGGTATCGCCGATGACCCAGCAGTCGATGTGGCTCGCAACTGCGCCGAGACAGCGCTCGAGATTTGCCATCTCGTTCTTGACGATCATGTTGAGACAGAGGCGCTTGCCGCTTGTCATATGCTGACTGTCTGCTCCCCGGATAACTGCGGGTCGAGGCGGTCACTTTTATGCCGTCGTGCCGTCTGGGGCAGCAATCCGCTCCGATGCGGATTTGTCCGACCTTCATGCCCCATGTGCAATACCCCCCTGCCTCGGCCATTCGCATGACCCGTGTGCAAAGGATAGTTCGTCCCTTCCTTTGCAAACGCGACCCCCACGCTATCCATTGTTAGCTAGCGCTGTCCGCCGCCGCAAGGGTCTCGCCGTCCCGCTGAACCAGCCGTTGGCGAGCAAACGCTCCGTTCGGGTCGATCGCTCACTTCGCCGTGATTTCGAGGGCACGACGCGAACCAGGGGGCACCTTTAAGCCTCGGATTTTTCGAAGGGTTTGGCCCACGAGCGCCATGTAGA
>NZ_JBFULQ010000618.1:0-3029 GCF_054049815.1 Mesorhizobium sp. P5_C1
TCGGGATAGGGATGGTCGAAGAGCACGCTTTCACCGATCTCGATCGCGGTCGTCAAGGTCACCGCGTCGGCAGTGTCCCAGCCGGCGACGGCGAAGGCATGGACCACTTCCTTCTTGGTGCCGACAAGGCCGACATTGATCGGATCACCCGGAATGCCCTGCGGCGTGTGCGTCACCATCTCGAAGCGCTGGGTGCGAAAGCCGCGATCCCGGAATGTCCAGAATTCCGGCGCGGCGAAATAGGCGAGCGCCAGATAGGCGGCCAGGAAGGCCGCCACCCAGATTGCAATGCGTCGCCGAAAACTTCGCTGGCTCATCACCGTCGCCCGAACGTTCCGGCATCACTCTATGCGATGTCGTGTTTCGCCGGCAAAGGGCGTCGACATGCTGTTGTCCGACGCTCTAGCGGCAGGCGCGATAACCGTTCCTGCGGTTCTTGATGTCGAAGTGGAAGTGGTTGCGGTGGTCGTAATTGTAGCCGGGGCCGAGCACGGTGGTGAAATACTGGCAGCCGTCGGCGCGCACATTGTTGAGGAAACCGCGAGTGCGGAAGGCGAACAGGCCGGGCTTGCGCACGTCGATGTCGTCGCCATTGTTGAGCTCGATGCTCATCACATCGAGCGCGTTGCCCTTACCGTGCTCCGACAGCACACCTTCGCCGGCAATGTTGCGGCAGGAATAGCTGGAACCCTGGTGGATGGTCTTGACGCCGGAGAAATAGCGCCAGCGGGCGGAGGGAACGAGTTCGTTCTTCGTCCAGCCGGCGAAGGTCGCTGCCATGTCGCAGGTCAGCGTGGCGGCGGGCTTCATCTGGATGCTGCCGATGGCCGAGACCTTGACCGGATAATCGATGCCGCACTGACCTTCATGGATCGGCGCCAGGTCGGTGTAGGCGACATCGAGGCGCTTCAACTGCTGGCGGCAGTCGGTTTCGCTGGCCGGCATCTGCTCGACAGGCGACATCGGCTCATCCATGCGCGGATAGGCGGCGCTCGTCATATAGGGATTGGACGGAACAAGCTTCTGCATGCCCGTGTATTGCGGCACGGCAGCGGTCTGCGAGCCGACATCGACGGCCGGTTCAAGTGACAGCACGCTGCCGGTGTTGCAGGCCGAAACCGCCGCGAGGGCAAGGCCGGCGGCGACCATCGCAGCACTTTTCGATTGGCGCGCGGCGGTGGAAAACACGACGCGAAATTTGCCGACCATTGGCGGAAATCCCATTCACGGATATCCGGCATTTTAACGATCAAGGGTAAAGGAAAACTCAGCGCCCGTGTTCATGCCTGCGGCCGAATTGCGGCATGCAGTGTCGGCCCACCAGGCTCACTGGCAGAAGGTGCCGCCATGCCGGCGCGGTTCGAGATCGAGATGGAAATGCAAGGCATGGTCGGGGTCGGCGCCTGGTCCGAGCACGGTCTTGAACGGTCCGCACGCGGCCTTGCGCACGGCGTTGAGGAATTTCGCGTCCTTTTCCGGCGGCGCCGGGCCGACTTCGATCTTCTTGCCGTCCGACAGCGTGAAGCTGGCGATGTCGAGCGCGTTGCCGAAGGCGTGTTCCGACAGTTTTCTCGTGCCGTGGCGCGGCCGGCAGACAAAGGCCGATGCCTGGCCGATCGATTGCAGATCCGCGCCGAATTCGGCTTTCGCCGCCGGCTGGATGACGCTAGCGGCGAAACGCGCCGCCGCTTCGGCCATCGGGCAATTGAGCTCGGTGCCGGGGCCAATGGCGATCGACTTGCCGAGTGTCTTCAGCACGATCGGATAGGGGATCGAGCAGCCGATGTCGGGATTGCTTTCTGCCTTGTGTTCCTCGAATTCGACACCGAGCGTCTTCAGCCGCTCGCGGCAAGCGACTTCCTCGTCGGGCATCTTCTCGTCGGGGAAATCGGCCGAGCGCGGGTCGGGCAGCATTTTCTCGTCGCTTGCATCCGCCGGCTTTTGCGGCGGCTGCGGGGTGACGGCCGGCGGCTCAACCTCGGGCTCCACGGTCCCAGCCTTTGGTGGTGGCGTCGGCGCCACGGAAGGCGGCTCCGGTTCGTTTTCCGTATCGGCCGATGGTTCGGGGCGCGCCGGCTTTTTTTGATGCGACTTTTCTTCATTGAGCCGGTCAGCCGCTCCGCCGGTCTTTGGAGCTTGCGTCTTCAGCTCGTCCTTCTTTGAAACGTCGGCCTTCTGCGCGTCTAGGGGACGTGGCTCCGGCACCGGAACGTCAGCTGGTGATGTCAACGGATCCTGCGTTTTCTGCTGTATCTTTGTCGGGCCCGGCGTGACGTGCTGAGAGCCCCGGCGTTTCAGCCGATGCTTGCCCCGCGGTTCCAGCGGCTGGTCGGCACGCAGCGACATCGACTGCTCCACCTGGGGCTTGTGGTGCCGGTGCCGATGTCTCGCGTCGGCGGGCGTAACAAGCACAGCCGCGATGGCTACGACCAGTGCAATCCTGCAGGTTTGGGAAAAGACAATCGACCCCATGGCCGTCAACGGCGCGGACGCAAGGAGGTTGCCTTGGCCCCATCACGAACGGTAACCGCGATGTTACGCGCCGATCGCTTCCAGCCCTTCCTCCAGCCAGTCGGCAAGCAGCGGCATGCCAAGCAGATACTTCGCCGTGCGTTTGTTGGCGCGTTCGCGCGCCGCGGCAAGCGCATCCGCCCATTCGGTGCCATCGTAGTCGCCGCGACCGATCCAGGCCAAGGCGATGAGTTCGGCTGCCTCATCGACATTGAGGTCGTTGATCAACTCACGCAGTTCTTCCTCGGTGAGGTTTTCGGAACTTTCCTCGGCGAGGCCGTCATGATGGTGGTTGGCATGGGCCTCGCCGTCGAGTTCGACCTCATGCTCGGCGCCACCGGCATAGTCTTCATTGACGGCCGCACTCAATGCCTTGGCCTTGAGGATGAACAGGCGCACGGTGTCGGGGCCGATCGAAAGCTCCCAATCCTTTTCAAGGCGCCGCTGCACATTCCGTCTCCGTCAGGTCGTTTGCTTGAATGATAGCGGATTTGCAGCATCCGTCACCTGATGTTCTC
>NZ_JBFULQ010000619.1:0-3015 GCF_054049815.1 Mesorhizobium sp. P5_C1
GTAGGATGGGGTCGCGCTGACCAATCCTTGCCCAATCTGTAGCGTTCGACGCGGGAGGAGCCAGTAAAGCCGGGATTTAAAGAGCAACGAAGCGCTATGGCCTTGCCTGATTGGAACCTGCGGACATCGGCCTCGTTTGGCTGTAGCCATGGCAAAGATCGATCCGAGGACTGTCGCCAGTCTTTTGCGGGAATATGCGCAAGGGGGCGTCTATGCGCGGCGACAATCCCTATCGCACCAAGGCATACTTGCGCGCGGCAGACAGTCTGATGGCGCTGTCGCAACCGCTTGATCGAATCATTGCCGCCGGCGCACTCACCGAGATACCGGGGATCGGTGACGCGACCGCGGCGAGCTGCTTGCCGGCGCGTTGCACGCTATCCTCGACTTGACGGCCCTGAAATAGAAGGGAGCAACTGTTTGCTCGGGCGTGGTGCGCCTCCGAACTCCGACACGCATCACTAACCTCAGTTGAGCATGCCATATGCGCAAATAGACCGCCCGAACCCCGTCAACGAGCGGCTTTAACCAGCCGGTCAAGCAGTGCGTAATCGTCCAAATCCTCGTAGGGCGTTAAGTCGAGATCGCCCGGGACATTCTTAAGGCTCTCCTCATCAATCGCTTTCTCATGGGCTTTCATCACCGCTTGGTATGCCCTCCACGTCACCCCTGCGCCCCTGACGGCATCGCGTTCGGCACGCAGCGCGATTTGGTGGGCATGAAGGTAGTGGAGCCGAAGCTCATCCAATAACGCCTTTTCCACGATTTCGTGTGTGACCAAGAAGGGCGCCAGCCTGACTTCCCGGCCTCCAACCATCGTTCGCGGCAGGTGGCGGTCGATGTAAACCGTCTTCCCATCGCCGCTATATCTAGCAATATAGGGAATATCGAAATCGCGGCTGACTTTCACTCGCTTTTGTAAGGCCACCAACACGTCGGCTAAGACGTGGTCGTCGACGTCTGCGGATTTGTGTCGAACTTCGCGGTCGAGATCCAAAGCGGCCCCCTGGTGCCGTCTTTTCGGTGGAGACTATGCAATCTCGTTGAGAGCATCTGGTTCCGCTATCCAGAGCGCAGTATTTCTTGACGTCAACAAATCCACTGGAAACCCGGTGCGTTTCTCGTCGGGAGATGTCCCCACGACGGCCGGCACCATACCAAGCCCGCTGATTCTTCCAGGCAGCGGGCTTTTTGTTGGAACCAATCATTTCGGTGGGGAGGTTCTCATGGGCGCGGCATCTTGCTCTGGCTCCTCCGTATTCCGATTCCAATTATCATCCTCATTATGCATTCAACAAGTTGATGCGGAAGCGAGCACCCCGCAAGGTCAGGCATTGACCTGGTTTGGATGTAAGAAAGCGGAAGATTCACGACCGGATCCGGTTGGATACTGGTAGGCGAAAACGCGCCCACGATCTTCCAGCCTTCTTCGGGAGCTGGAACACCGTTTTCAAGCGCTACCCGGCTTGGCTCAAAGCTGATGTTTTCATCGACTTTTCGAGCCTGTTCGGATGAACCGGATATGGAATCGTCAAGGTCCACCGCAGGGACAGGGCGCAAAAGGGGGACTTAAAGCCAGGCCATAGGCCAAGGGCGGCTTGACAACCAAAATCCTGGCACTCACCGATGCACTTGGCAATCTTGTGCGCTTTGTTTCTTTGCGCAGCCTGCGGTTCGATCCCGTGGGTGTCGCCCCGGCCGACTCTCATCGATGATGTCATTCCGTATAGAAACGCGAGAAATGTTCGCCGATGATCTCACCAGCGGTGTAGCCCTTGATTCGCTCTGCACCAGTGTTCCAACTCTGAATCCTGCCCTCGGTATCGAGCATGAATATTGCATAATCGACGACACTTTGAACCAGCTGCTCTGCAGCGGTCTGGGAGAGCTGTGGGTTTCGGTGATTTTTGTCAGGCATCTGCGCTATTTAGTGCTTTGCACTCATAAAGCTACTGAGCACTTTGTTCCACGTGGCAACAGCTCATTGTGCCTCTGACGTCTTTACCGCGTGATCTGGTATACGCTCGTGCAGGGAGACACGCCAACACGATGCGCGGTCGCGCTTGCTGGAACCAGTCCCGACGCTCCGCATTCTATTAGCTGGGTCTCAAGGAGTGTGTGATGAAAGCGGTTTTGGCACTGGTCAGTGGCTTCATGCTGACCCTTGCGGTCTTCGCCAGCGGGCTAGCTTTCGCTGCTTGGCTGATTGTCGCAAAGCCCGTGCATCAGGCGAAGCCCGCCGACAGTGTCTCGCAGCTTTGGACCAAGGACGCACAGGCCGTCGATAAGGCCGCGCAGGGCCTGGAGCGCGTGGCTGCCGCGCAGCCTGCGGCGCCCGACGTCGCCGCGACGGTGCAGGCGCCCGATCCGACCAATACGAGCGCGGTGGCGCCAGGCGCTGGCGAGCAGGAAGTCAGGCTGCCACCTGCCCATGTCAGCTGGTGCGCGGACCGCTACCGCTCCTACAATCCCGACGACAACAGCTACAGGTCCTATAGCGGCCAGCGGCGGCCCTGCCTGTCGCCCTATCTGGACATCATCGCCGCCGACCTGGGCGCGCAACAGCCCACCGAAGTTAGCTATGTCGAAGGCGCCGGCCCTCTGGTTGCAACAGCAGACCTTTCGGACGACCACGTCCAATCCTGCTTCAGCCGCTACCGATCCTACCGTCCCGAAGACAACAGCTACCAGCCCTATTCCGGCGGGCCGCGGCGCCAGTGCGAATAGGGCACGCTGCTTGCCGACTCACCGGCAAGGCGGTGCCCGATCGTGCTTGCAATCCTCAACGGTGCTCCTGGCTGGTTCAAATTCAGAAGGTTGCTTTTTTAAAGAGACGACATCAATCGGATCAACTCCAGACTGCATTGTAAGTGGGCAAGAGAGTGCTCTTTAGACGCCGAAATCCTGATGGTCTCTTCGAGCGCTTACGCACTTATGTGTGGCCGCGCCGGTCGTTCTCACGCTCGCTTCAATATTTTTCGAAGCGCATTCTGCGCCTGAATGCCACTCCACACG
>NZ_JBFULQ010000620.1:0-2984 GCF_054049815.1 Mesorhizobium sp. P5_C1
CACATAGCCAGCGTGCACTCGCGGCAAAACGATGCCGAACTGGAGCACCTGCGCTCGGACAATTCGCGGCTGGTCGAGGAGATTGAACATGCGCGAAAGGCAAGCCGGGACGCACAGGCTCGCCAGGACGCCATAACCTCCAGCACGACCTGGCGTGCATCCGCCCCGGTAAGGGCGGTGGTCGATTGCATCAAACGTGGCTTTGCGCGCTAGACTAGCGAATCACCGGCTTTCCGCGGGTGACACGAAGCCAGGGCGATAGAGGCGGGTGAATGGATATCTTTGGTATCAAGGCGCTGTTGATCTGCGCGCTGATCTTCATTCCGTTCGAACATCTTTTTGCCGAGCGGCCGCAAAAGATCCTCCGCGAGGGCTTTGCCGTCGATGTGATCTACCTGCTGTTCAACAGCTTCATCGTAAAGGCGGCCGTCGTTTTGATGGCCGCCGGTGTCCTCGGGCTCGCTGCCATGCTTGTCCCGCAATCGATAACGCAAGCCGTTGGCAGTCAGCCCGTCTGGCTACAGGTTGCGGAAATCATCCTGATCACCGATCTCGGCGTCTACTGGGCACATCGCGCCTTTCATAAAATCCCTGCGCTTTGGAAGTTCCATGCCATTCATCACGGCATCAAGGAGTTGGACTGGCTCGGTGCTTTCCACTCTCACCCGGTCGACATCATAGTCACGAAGGCAATATCGCTGACGCCGGTCTTTTTCCTCGGGTTCTCGGAAGTCTCGATCGCCATCTTTTCGGTCATCTACTTATGGCACACGATGTTGGTCCATTCGAACATGCGGATTTCGTTAGGCCCTTTGAAGTGGCTGATCGCCAGCCCGCAGTTCCATCGCTGGCATCACGCCAATCAGCGCGAAGCCTATGACAAGAACTTCGCCGGGCAATTGCCCTTCCTCGACGTGATGTTCGGTACCTATAATGCCACCGGCAACAAGGTGCCGGAGAAGTACGGCGTCGATGATCCGGTCCCTTCGACCTACTTTGGTCAGATCGGCTATCCGCTCCAGCCCCGCAAGCAGCTATCTAGTCCGGCAGCACCGACCACTGAAGCGGAAGGCTGACGTCGTAAGGCGGCGTCGCGACAGGTTTGCTTCCCCTTCGCGAGCGCCAGTACGGTTCATTGAAAAAAGAAAACCCCACCGGCRGGGACCAGAGGGGTCATCTTGGGAGGACGCGCGTCACGCTGCGTTCGTCAATCGCGCATTGGTTAATTATCGCGCGATTGCGACACTGATGCGACACAAGTGCATTAGTCGTTTCTAATTTTCCGGACGGCGGCGCCACTTTTTCATGATCATAGGCATCGCGATGCTGGGCTCGCTGGCTTCCATGTCCTCAACGGAGAGCTGTTCGGCAAAGGAGACTGTCTCCTGCTGTGCGCTGGCAGGAAGGCTTTTTGCGCCGAATCGGCTAAGTCTCCTCTGTATGAACGAGACCTCACTTTATGCGCCGGTGAAGCGGTTCCTCGAAGGCCTCGACTTCGTCGTGAAGGGTGAGATCGGTGGCTGCGACATCGTCGCGTTGCGCGACGGAGAGCCGCCCATCGTCGTCATCTGCGAACTGAAGCTGCAGTTCAATCTTGAACTCGTGCTGCAGGGCGTGGACCGCGCGACGTCCTGCGACGAGGTGTGGCTGGCCGCGCGCATGTCGGCCCGCGGCAAGGGACGCGAAAGCGATGCGCGGTTTCGCAATCTCTGCCGCCGGCTTGGCTTCGGCTTGCTTGGCGTGACCGCGAGCGACCGGGTCGAGGTGCTTCTCAGCCCGATCGCCATGGCGCCGCGCAAGAATGCGCACCGGCGCTCTCGCCTGGTCGACGAGCACCAGCGCCGTCGCGGCGATCCCGTTGCGGGAGGAGGATCGCGCAATCCGATCATGACCGCCTATCGCCAAAGCGCGCTTGCCTGCGCCGCCGCCATGGCGGATGGACCCAAGCGTCCGCGTGATCTGACGGCGCTGACGCCGATCGCGCCGAAGATTCTGCGGCACAATGTCTATGGCTGGTTCGCGCGCGTCGACCGCGGCCTCTACGATCTCACGGATGCCGGCCGTGCCTCGTTGGTCCGTTGGCCGCAACCATCGCATGATGAATCTCGACACGCAATTTTGAACGAACCGGCCGTTTGATTGAAGGGTCCTGCAGGCTTCGGGGCCCTCCCCTTGGTTGATTTTTCCGGTAAAATATGATGCTTGTCCCACCCATGAAGAAGCTCTGCATGATGGCCCTGGCGTCCGTGACACTGGGTTTTGCGTCCGTGACACTGGGTTTCCCGGCCAACGCAATGGACAATGCCTTGCGCGCCGGCCTGTTGAAACTCGACCCCCAAACCCGCCTTGAACAGCGTTGCGATGCCGAAGTGCTCGACCGGATCACCCATGACGATCGCAAGTTCAAGGCGGATCGCGTCGTTGCCTACGCCTTCGCGACGCCCGAGATGGGCGCCGATGCGATCAGAAGTCCGGGTGCTGCATTTCGTAGCAAGGGGCAATGGTACCGGTTGAAATTCAAATGCCAGACGGCGCCCGACCATATGGAAGTATTGCAGCTCCGCTATCGGATCGGCGACGAGATTCCGGAAGCCGAGTGGGCAAAGTATAATCTCTACGATTGATTGGCAGTTGGCCGCGGTGGTTCTGCCCGGCTACGGGCGCGTGCGGCCGCTCCCTCAACGCGGCTTCAGTGCAAAGATGGTTTGATCACGTCGCCGTGAGTGATCCCTTGACGCCAAGGGACCACCAAGTTAGGGCCGTCCTGAATAATCGACGAACACTCGGCAAATCAGCAAGGGCTTCCGGTCGATGGACATTTTCAGCGCTGCCAGCCTGACCGCCTTGCTCCAGGTCATCGCCATCGACCTCGTGCTTGCTGGCGACAATGCGATCGTCATCGGCCTTGCTGCCGCCGGCCTGCCGGCCGAACAACGCAAGAAGGCGATCCTCATCGGCGTGCTGGCGGCAACGGTGCTGCGCAT
>NZ_JBFULQ010000621.1:0-2982 GCF_054049815.1 Mesorhizobium sp. P5_C1
GGTGAAGCCCTCCTTGGAGGCGCCGACTGTCACCTTCGTCATCTTTTCGCCCCCGAGCGACCGGTTCAGCACGCCGCGGCTCAATTCCGGTAGAAGCGTGTTGGTCAGGATGGCATCGATCATCCGCCCGCCGGATTCGATCTCGGTGCAGCGGGCCTTGACCAGGTCCATGACACCTTCGCCGATCACCAATTCCGCGTCGTTGGTTGCGCGTAGCCGGCGGGCGATCTTGGCGAACTGGTGGCGGGTGATCGCTTCGATCATGGAATCCGAGAGCGGATAGTAAGGAATGGTCACCACCCGGCCGAGAAAGGCCGCTGGGAAGACCTTCAGCAACGGGCTGCGCAAGGCGGTGTCAAGATCGTCGAGCCCGGCCCGTAGCGTGCCGTTCCTGGTCCGATCCATGATGACCTCCGAGCCGACATTCGAGGTGAGCAGGATCAGCGTGTTCTTGAAATCGATGCGCCGGCCCTCGCTGTCGTCCATCATGCCCTTGTCGAAAACCTGGAAGAAGATTTCGTGCACGTCCGGATGCGCCTTCTCGACCTCGTCGAGCAGGATCACCGAATAGGGTTTGCGGCGGACGGCCTCGGTCAGGATTCCACCCTTGCCATAGCCGACATATCCGGGCGGAGCGCCCTTCAAGGTAGAGACCGTATGTGCCTCCTGGAACTCGGACATGTTGATCGAGATCAGGTTCTGTTCGCCCCCGTAGAGCGTTTCGGCCAGCGCCAATGCAGTTTCGGTCTTGCCGACGCCTGAGGGACCGCAGAGCAGGAACACGCCCACCGGTTTTTCCGGCGCGCCGAGCCCGGCGCGGCTGGTCTGCACACGCTTGGCGATCATCTCCATGGCGTGATCCTGGCCGACCACGCGTTCGGACAGGGTCGCGGCGAGCCGCAGCGCCTTTTCGGTCTGGCTCGACAGCATCCGCCCGGTCGGGATTCCCGTCCAGTCCTGAACGACCGCCGCTATGGCGTTGCGGTCGACCGACGGCAGGATCAGCGGCGTTTCGCCTTGCGCCTCGGCGAGTTCGGCCATCAGTTCGCGCAGCCGGGCGAGATCGGCGCCCGGTTCGGGTGGAGGAGCGTTTGCCGCCGGTGTCTCCACGTCGGCCTTGGCCGTTTTGGTCTTTGCCGTTTTGGTTTTGGGCGTCTCGGTCTTTTGCGTTTCGGTTTGGGGTGTTGCGGTATTGGGCGGCGCAGTCTCCGCGGCGTCCGCGCCTGCCGTCCCGGCATTCGCCTCAGGCGTCTCCACAGCATCGAGCGGCACACCCTCGCCGCGCAGCCGGGCGCGCAATTCGAGTATCTCGGCAACCAGGGCCTTTTCCCGATCCCAACGTTGTTGCGCTGCGGCCAGCGTGACCTCGGTTTCGGCAAGGCCGGTGTCGACCCGTGCCTGGCGCTCGGCCACTTCGATGCCGATCGCGGCCTCGCGGCCGATGATGCCGTGCTCGACCTCCAGCGCCTGGCGGCGACGCATGATGTCTTCGACCTCGGCCGGCGTGGCATGCTGCGATATGGCGACACGGGCGCATGCGGTGTCGAGAAGGCTCACCGCCTTGTCGGGCAGTTGCCGCGCCGGGATGTAGCGATGCGACAGGCCGACCGCCGCCTCGATCGCCTCATCCAGTATCTGCACTTTGTGGTGCTGCTCCAAGACGCCGGCCACACCGCGCAACATCAGAACCGCCACCGCCTCCGACGGCTCGTCGATTTTCACCACCTGGAAACGGCGGGTCAGCGCCGGGTCTTTCTCGATGTGCTGCTTGTATTCTGCCCAGGTCGTTGCCGCGATGGTGCGAAGTTCGCCACGCGCCAGCGCCGGTTTCAGGAGATTGGCGGCATCGCCCGTTCCTGCCGCGCCGCCGGCGCCGATCAAGGTGTGGGCTTCGTCGATGAACAGGATGACCGGCGTTTCGGACGATTGAACCTCGTCGATGACAGCCTTCAGCCGTTTTTCGAATTCACCCTTCACGCTTGCACCCGCCTGCATCAATCCGACATCGAGCATGCGGACACTGACATCCTGCAGCGTGGGCGGCACGTCGCCCTGGGCGATGCGCAAGGCAAAGCCCTCGACGACCGCCGTCTTGCCGACGCCGGCCTCACCGGTCAGGATCGGGTTGTTTTGCCGGCGTCGCATCAGGATATCGACAATCTGCCTGATCTCCGGATCGCGACCGACGACCGGATCGATCTTGCCGTCGCGGGCGCGCTGGGTCAGGTCGGTGGCGTATTTCGCCAGTGCAGAATCCCCGCCCGGAGCCCGCTTCGGCGTTTCGGCCGTGGGAACCGCGATGGCCGCGCCGGCTTCGAGCGAACCTTCCATGACATCGGCGAACCGCGCGATGACCGCGTCGGCGTCGATCTTGTCGAACTCGGAACTGATTTTCGACAGCAGGCCTTCCAGCACCGGCGTCTTCAGGCAGGCAAGGAGAATATGTGCGCTGCGGACTTCCTCGACGCCGAATTCCAGCGTCGCCAGGTTCCAGGCTTCCTGGATAGCGTGGAAGATATGGTCGGAAAATTCCTCTATCGACGTAGCGCCGTAAGGCAGCTTGTCGACGGCGCGGGTCATATCGCCGGTGAGCCGGCTCGCATCCAGTCCCGCATCGGCGACTATCATTTGCACATCCGAGCGGTCGGAAAGCACCAGTTGCTCGATGAAGTGGACGAGTTCGACGTAAGGATTGCCGCGCAGCTTGGCCGTATCGGCCGCGGCCTTGAAGGCGCGCACCCCCACAGGATTGAGCTTGCCGACCAGTTCCTTGCGCTTGAAGCTCTGCGACGACCGGCGCTGTTCCATCGAACGTGCTCCTGCAATCTGCCAGTCGATAACCTGCCACAGAAGCCGCCGATTGACAAAGTGCGTGATGGACGAGGCTAGATGCGCAGTCAGCCGGTACTCAAGAAGGTCGCATTTAGCTTCTGTTAATTTTTGAGCAGTCGTTGAATTGTGGTAAAGTACAACCGTGTGATA
>NZ_JBFULQ010000622.1:0-2972 GCF_054049815.1 Mesorhizobium sp. P5_C1
TGGTCGGAGTGGCCGGATTCGAACCGACGACCCCTTGACCCTCAGTCTTAAATACTAGGTTTTATAGCCATTCATAGCGTTGCAGAGAGTAGGCCAGAACCGCAGAAATCCAACGATATCCAACTTATGCCCGCTTGACTATTATGCTGCCGCTACCTAAATGCTGGCTACATAGTGGCTATAAAGGGGGATGGACGTGGCTACAATCAAGATCACGGCGGCTGCAGTTTCAGGCATCATGGAAGGTGCCAGGCCGAACAAAACAACTTACTATTTTGACGATGACCTAACCGGTTTCGGCCTGTACCGGACGACAGGCAATACAGGAACATATTTCGCCGAATATCGGCCGGTGGCTGGCGGCGCCAAAAAGAGATTGAAGCTCGGCCGCGTCGGAACTCTAAAAGCCAACGAGGCGCGCGAGGCAGCGCGCAGGGCGATTGCGAACGCTGCCCTTGGCAAGGATTTGGTCAAAGAGCGGTCGGACGAACGGGGCGGCTGCACAGTCAAGAAGCTGGTTGAGGACTATATCGCTGGCAAGGATATGAAGGAGTCGACACGCGCGTTCTACAAAATCACGCTGGCCAAACATATTGAGCCTCAGATGGGCACAACGAAGGCGGTTGCCCTCACCCGTGTCGACGTACAGCGCGCGCATTCCACCATGTCAAAGCAGGCGAAATATTCAGCGAACAGGGCAATAGCACTGCTGTCTGCCGCCTTTGTTTGGGGCGCCAAGCGCGGCTACGTTCCGGAGGGAATGAATCCAGCGGCAAAGATCGACAGAAACAAAGAGGAAGCCCGCGAGCGGTTCCTATCTGCTGACGAAATGGCAAGCCTAGGAGATGCGCTCCGCGAAGCCGAAACGATCGGCATTCTGCACAAGCGGTCAGACAGCAAACATGCGCCCAAAGAGAAGAACCGCACCGTTTACGGGCCACATGTAACGGGCGCCATTCGATTGTTGATGCTAACCGGATGCCGTTTGCGGGAGATCTTGAATCTGCGATGGTCGGAATATGATCCCAAGCGCGGATTATTGCTCCTGCCGGACTCAAAGACAGGGCGCAAGACCGTAGTGCTTTCCGGCGCAGCCCAAGCTGTGTTGGACGCTTTGCCGCGCGTTGGCAAATATGTGATTGCCGGTCACTCGGCAGCAACAGAGCATGAGGCACCTCGCGCCGATCTAAAAAAGCCGTGGGCAGCAATAGCCGCGCGGGCCGGCCTTGGTGATGTCCATCTTCACGACCTACGCCACACGTTCGCGTCGGTCGGCGCTGGCGACGGCATGTCCCTGCCAATCATAGGGAAGTTGCTCGGCCATGCCGATGCTGGCACCACGCAACGCTACGCCCATCTTCACGTCGACCCGGTGCGCGCGGCGGCAGATGCCATTGCCGGAAAGATCGCCGATGCGATCGGGGGCCGGTGATGGCGCCGCTTCCAAAGGGATACGACGCCCACTCATTTTGGATACTTGACTTGCTCCATCGGGGGAAACGCAAGGAGGCGAAAGAGCGGATAATCAAGGTCCTGGAGATGGCCGAAATACTCGGTTGGCAGAAAGACGGCCAGCCGCACAGGCGGCGGGTGTCGATGGCGACTGAAAAGCTCACAAGGGCGAAACTGGCAAACTACACAGGCCGCAAGTGGAAGCTTACCGCAGCCGGGCAGGATGCGGCATCCGACGCAAAAGCGGAGCGCTTTAAGGCAGAGCAAGCGGCAGCCTCTGTGTCACGTTTCGTCGAAAGAAATCGCTGTCCGGATCCGTCTGACGACGCGGACGACTGATCGCGAAAACTGGACGAATTCTGGCAAATCGTCCGTACGGACAAAATCACGGACGACCAGCCAGCAAAATGGCGAAAAACATAATGATTTCAAACTGTACGCGACGGACGGCAATTCTCTAAAAACAGCTTGTGGTGGGGGTGGATTTATCCACCCACCCACTGTCGTCCGTCCGTCCTGATTCCCTAGGGTACGGACAACGGACGATTTCTAAGAAACGAGGAGATTACCCCATGAAAGCAAAACATGACCACCAATGTAATTTCGATCGCTCCCTTCGAAGCTGCCTACCCGGTTAAGCAAATGGGCGGCAAGACGAACTGGTATCCGTGCCAGGTCGTCGGCGTGGTTCACGACGGATCGTATGACCAGGGCCGATTTGTGGTGATCACTGAAGGCGATGACGGTCAGTTGTACACCAGCTCTTTTCCGACCGTGCGCCGGGTTGACGAATGATGGGAGACGCCAGTGGCTGCAGCAAGAACCGTCGAGACCAATGGCGAAACGGTACAAGTTCGCCGGATTTCTTGGGAGGCACTATGGAAGCTGCGGCCGGACCTGAAGAAGCCTGCGAACGATAACGACCCGGCTTACAACTCGCCGAATTCATCCTCGTTTCGGTCTGACGGGATGCGCTCAGAGTCAACGGGTGGCTGAAAGCGCAGATCAACGCGAGCCTGCGCGCGGCCGACCTCCTCGCCGAATTTATAGGCCGCGTAGAGTGCGCCGAGTCGAAACAGCAATTTAAGCATTGGTGGATCTCCTTCCGCAGGGAAACCAACGCAGACGGCAGATTGTTCCACAGACTGGAACCATGCACATCAAATGCTCGTTCATCTGACTGGTATGAAGGAGGAGAACGCAAATATGGCCGCAAAGAAATCGACCGATACCAGCCGCCTTAAGAAGGGGAGCTCGAAGTTGAGCACCTGACGGAGGTGACGGATGTCACGGCCAAACAAGCACGCGAGCTACTTCGCAAGCACGGCGCTGACTGGCCGAAATTGAAAGACGAAGCAAAGGCCTTGAAGGACGATGACTAATGGGCAAGAAGACCGATGATCTCAAGCGAGAGATTCAGAATGCCGTCGCCGTGCTAAACGAATGCGAGGCTGCCATGCGCCTTGGGGAAAGTAGCCGCGCGCACGATCTAATTCGCGATACCATAGTAAGGCTTGAGC
>NZ_JBFULQ010000623.1:0-2945 GCF_054049815.1 Mesorhizobium sp. P5_C1
GAACTGCCACGACTTTTCGGGACCGATCAGCAGCGCCAGCCAGGCAAAGCCCATCGCCATCATGACGACTTCGGCAACCAGCATCGCGCTGAAAAGCTTGACCGGATGACGGTCCCAGCCCCGATCGGCGGCCCAGCCGACAATCGCCGCCATGGCCACGAAACCCAAGAGATAGCCGCCGGTCGAGCCGAGCATGTAAGCAATGCCGATACCCTTTTCCGGGGTGCTCTGGAAGACCGGAAAGCCCATTGCGCCCTCTGCCATGTAGAGCAGCAAGGTGGCGACGCCCAGACGCATCCCGAAGGCAGCGGCGATCAGCAACACGGCCAGCGTCTGCATCGAAATGTCGACCGGCCCGAGCATCACCTTGGCCTTGGCCGACAGGGTCAGCAGCAGCGTTCCGGCGATCGCCAGGAAAAGCTGCGTGGCCAGCCGCGCCGCGCCCTCTTGCGGCAAAGCCAGAGACACAAGCGGACGCATCGTTGTTGCAATTGCCATCGTATTTCCCCAATCCGATTGCCGCTATCTCATGTTCGCGGCCTCGCGTTCTCCTATATTGGCTTGTGTGTTATGCGGCAATCGGTTTTGCCGTCTCCTCGAACAAGGCACCGATGCACCTGCCATGGCTCTCAAATTCGAAACCGGCTTCGATCCCGCCTATGGCAAGGCGGTGAGCGTCGCGCCTGATATCCAACGCATCACGGCCCGCAATCCAAGCCCCTTCACCTTTCACGGCACCAACAGCTACATCGTTGGCCGCGATACGCTGGCGGTGATCGATCCTGGGCCGGACGACGAGGCGCATCTGCAAACCCTGCTCGAGGTGATCGCAGGCCGGCCGGTCAGCCATATCTTCGTCAGCCACACGCACCGCGACCATTCCCCGCTGGCGGCCCGGCTGAAAAAGCGCACCGGCGCCGCCGTGTTGGCGGAAGGACCGCATCGCCCTGCAAGACCCCTGCATATCGGCGAGACCAACGCACTCGACGCCAGTGCCGACACTGCTTTCGTTCCCGATATCGCATTGCCCGACGACAGGGTGGTCGACGGCGACGGCTGGTCGATCAGGACGATTTTGACCCCGGGCCACACCGCCAATCACGCGACATTCGCGCTGGAAGGAACCGGGATCCTGTTTTCGGCCGATCATGTCATGGCATGGGCGACGTCGATCGTCGCGCCGCCAGATGGGGCGATGGCCGACTATATGACCTCGCTGGACCGGCTGATCGAACGCGGGGATCGCCTGCTGCTGCCGGGACATGGCGGGCCGGTGACCGCACCGCGCCGTTTCATGCGCGGGTTGAAGACGCATCGCAAGATGCGCGAGCGCGCCATCCTGGAGCGGGTCAGAGCCGGCGATCGGACGATCGTGGACATGGTCAAGGCGATCTATCGCGATACCGACCCGCGGCTGCATGGCGCTGCCGGATTGTCGGTGCTTGCCCATCTCGAGGACCTGGTGCAACGTGGCCTGGTCGTGACAGACGCCGCACCAGCCATTGACGGCAATTTCACGCCGGCCAGATAGGCCGCCAAGCTCATTCGGCCGGAGCCGCGCCAACCTGACCGGCGACTTCCTGGTCGAGTTCAGCGAGGAAATCGACGATATGCGCGGCATTGTCGCCGAGATCGTAGCGGCCGTAGCGAGAGGCCGACCGCATGTCGACGATGATCGAGTCGCCGTCGTCGGCCACGCGGATCGCGACGTCGGCGGGAAGACCAAGGACAAAGCCCTTGGCCACCGCGGTAATCGTCACCTCGGTCTGCCCCCTGAGGTCTGGATAGGGCTCGGAAAGGTCCCAATCGCGCCGGTCGAGCACGGTCTCGACGGCATCCACGACGGTGTCGAACGGCAGGTCGTAGCTGCGTGCGCTGACCAGCGGATAGCTCTCCGTCTGAAGCCGCTGTTCGCCAGGCGTGGATGGGGAGAGTACATTCATGTCTTTGGTCCGGTCGCTCACGTCGAGCGCGGGTGGATTGTCGAAATCCGTCGAGATATCCCTGAGCGGCGGATAGATCGTCGCCCAGTAGGCGGCAACGCCATAGGGTGCGAGCACCAGCAGCGCGAGCAAGGCGCCGACTGTCAGGTCACGACCGCCAAGGTCGCCGAAGTTCCACAGCCGCGAAAAGGCAAACCCGGCAAACAACAGCGCCAGGGCCGCTAGCAGCGCCACAATACCCATCACCCACAGGAAGACAGGCGTTTCGACGAGGTCGAAGCGATGGCCGACGAAAGCGGTCAGCAGCAGCACCGCCGAAAAGGCGGCCGTGCGTCGCGACCATCCGGCCGCCTTCGAGGTCTGCCGTTCAGGAATACTTGCCATCGATTGCCGCACCACCCCAACCCGAACGGAGACTTAGAGCGGTTCGCCGTTTCACGGAAACGACAAATCGCCTTATCTCTTTGTTTTGACGCAATTCCCGGAATTGCTCTAGAACCTTTTGCTGGCGGCTTGAAGCCGAAAGACGCAACATTCCCGTCAATCCGTCGGCAAGCGATAGTCCCGGAATTGCTGACGCAAGGTGATCTTCTGGATCTTGCCGGTGGCGGTGTGCGGTATTTCGCCGACGAAGGCGACATCGTCCGGCATCCACCATTTGGCGACCTTACCATCCATGAAGTCGAGAATGTCAGCCTTGGTCGGTTCCTTGCCCGGCTTGCGAACAACGACCAGCAACGGCCGCTCGCCCCACTTCGAATGATGGACTCCGATGGCTGCTGCCTCGGCGACATCGGGATGACCCACAGCCAGGTTCTCGAGATCGATGGTCGAAATCCATTCACCGCCGGACTTGATGACGTCCTTGGCGCGATCGGTAATCTGCATATAGCCGCCGGCGTCGATGTGAGCGACGTCGCCGGTGTCGAACCAGCCGTCCTCGTCGAACTGCTCCGAGCCAACACCGCCATAGTAGGCGCGGGCAACGGCCGGTCCACGCAC
>NZ_JBFULQ010000624.1:0-2944 GCF_054049815.1 Mesorhizobium sp. P5_C1
GGTGAGTAGGGCCGGGCCTTGATGGCTTGTCCCRCTTCCTCGACGGTATAGGTGCCGGCATCCTGGGCCCGCGCCACGGAGCCYGCGCAGACGGCAAGCAATACAAGACCTGTAATTGTCAGCGGTCTCCGGATCATTGTCTCTCTCCCTCATGGAATGAAATCTCGGTGTGGTCAGGTGTGCGTCCGAGTTCGGCCGGCGCGATGCCAACCGGGTGCGATTGCACCGGAGCGAAATGGGGTGAGCCGGCCGCCGGGCGTACCGGCGGAACGGCCTGTTTCTGAGATAATTCGACAGCACTGTCGGTTGCGCCGACATCCGAATAACTGAGCAGGAATCGGGCAATCTGCGACGCCGGCCCATAGAGACGCGCCACGCCGCGCTCAACAGCCTGGCCGAAGGTCAATCGCCGTGCCGCGATTTCTGCTATTACGGCTTCGCCGGCAACGATGACCAGATCCCCGGGCTGTGCCCCCGAGACATGAACCGTTGTGCGCAAGCCGTCAGGACCCTGATCGAAGCGCGTCCACAGCATCGGCTCAACGACGACCAGAGAGACCGAAGCCTGGGAGGGGCCCGGCGATGCCGAGCGGAGCATGTCGCCGAATTGCTCCAGCGTCGTTGCCGTCAGCTTGAATCTGTGTCCGAACAGATCTGGTCCGGTCTGATCGAAGTTCGCCAGCGGCAGCCGTCCCGCCGCCACCTCCCTCGATATCGCGCCGACGACGTAGAGTGAATCCGGATAGAGCCAATTCAGGAAGCCCTGCGAAACCGTTTGCGGACTATCATAGCCGCAAGTGCGTCCTTCGGAGACCGGAGCAGCAGCCATCAAAGACGCGGCAAGCGCCACGGTGGTTGCGCGTGCAAGTTTCCGGCCCCTCAGGCAAGGTCGGCGCGGCAGTCTTGCGGCGGGTCCCATTTGCTCCTCCTACAAGAACATTGCGTCCAGCCGCTGGACGCTCCAGAATGCCGCGATGATCCCGATGGCATAGGCCGACGCGACGATCGCCTGCCGCGGGATCAGGACGAACCGCATCACCGAATAAACCGCGGTCAGCAAGACGGCGATGAAGGCCAGTTGCCCGAGCTCGACGCCGACATTGAAGGCCAGAAGCGCCAGCGGAATGTCGCCCTGCGGCAGGCCGAGCTCGACCAGCGCGCCGGCAAAGCCGAAGCCGTGCAGCAGGCCGAAAACGAAGGCCACCATCCACGGCTTCACAATGGCCAGGCTGAGCTGCCCGCGCTCCATCCGCACAACCTCGGCAGCGACCATGACGATGCTGATGGCGATCATCGCCTCCACCGGCCGCGACGGCAGCGTCAGCCATCCAAGGGTGGCGCAGCTCAAGGTGATTGAGTGAGCAGCGGTGAAGGCGGTGATCGCTTTCACCAGCTTGCGCCAGTCGCGCACGATCAGCATCAGCCCGGTGACGAACAGCAGATGATCGAAGCCGAAGGCGATGTGCTCGATGCCGTGACGGACGTAGGTGACGAACACCGCCCAGGCGCTCTGCGACGCCGGGATGGCTGCAGACGGCTCGCTGGGGGTAAGCCGCGCCGTCCAGCTGTTGCCGTTCGCGAACACCACGTGGACCAGCGCGTCGGTCATGCTGTTCTGCAACCCGTCGATCACAACGTTCTGGCCTGGGAGCGGCTCCAGCGTGCGCATGCGCCAGGTCTGCACCATGGCATCCCCGGTCGGATGCGAGATGATCGGCGTCACCGTCTCGATCTTGCCGGAAAAGAGTGCCGACAGCGCCAGTCGCGCATTGCCCTGCATCGGCGTTTTGAACAGAACGCTGAACTCGTTCGGCGCCTCCTCCTTCAGGCTGAGATAGGCGGGGCGCACCTCGTGGGAGTAGGCAGCTTCGCAGAACAGCGCAGCAATGGCTGCCGTCAGCAGGACCAGTCGAAGGCACTCCAACGCGGAGCGGCCTCCACGCACGAACTCGGGCCACTTGGCCGGCCGTCTCATTGTGCGGCCACGTTCGTTGCAGGCCCTGACCCCAGTGCCGCTTTCGTACTGTCGTCAAGCTCGACGCCGTACTTGTTGCGCAGCTCGACCAGATACTCTTTGCTCAGTTCGGTCTGCTTCGCGGAGCGCCACTCAGCCAGCACGGCATCTTTCACGGTCTCGAAGGGCTTCGGCGCGGTCGCCGTGCGCTGCGTGACGAGGACCAGATGAAGGCCATAGCCGGATTTCACCGGACCGCGCCACCCGCCCGGTTCAAGTGCAAACACCTCGCGCGCAAAATCGGCACCGAACATTCCGGACAGCGCCTGTTCGTCAGTATCGGCAAAGCTGTCGCCGAACAGCAGCTGGTCGCCCTCGGTCGAATCGTCCTCGACATTCGTTGTCAGCGCACCCAGCGCCGCGGCCGCGTCCGCCGCGGCGTCCTTGCGATGTTCCGGGTTGAAGTAGACCTGTCGGAACGACAGTTTTCCGGGCGTCTCGAAGTGTGCAGGGTTGGCGGCATAGAACTGCCGCAGTTCCGCTTCGGTTGGCTCGGCAAGCTGGGCCGTGTCCTCGAGAAGGAATTTGAGCTTTTGCGCCAAGCGGCGGCGGATGATGGTGTCGTCCTTCTCGAGGCCCATCTCCTGCGCTTCGCGCGCCATCACCTTCTCATTCAGCAGATCGTCGACAAGACCCTTGAGTTCATCGGCGGTTGGCTCGCGCAGCCATTGGCTCGACCAGGTCTGCTTGAGCCACCGCACGTCGCCTTCGCCGATACGGACCGGCTCCGCGGCCGTTGTTTCGACATGCCTGTCATTCAGCCAGGAATAGCCGCCAAACAGGATCGCGCCGACGACGGCAAAATGCAGCAGAGGCTCCCTGAGCAACGTCATGCGCTTTCCTCCGCCCCGGCTACGGCAGCCATCTCGCTTGCGAGCATTTGTTCATGGATAGTAGGCCCCAAAGAGCTGGCGCCGGAATGTAAGTTAC
>NZ_JBFULQ010000625.1:0-2940 GCF_054049815.1 Mesorhizobium sp. P5_C1
AGCGACGCCTGTCGATGCATCGCCTCTACCACATGCGGATGACAATGGCCGACATGGGCCACATTGTTATAAGCGTCAAGATAGCGCCTGCCGTCCGAGTCGAAAAGCCAAACACCCTCCCCGCGCACGAGGTGGATCGGATTGGCGTAAAAGAGCTGAGACTTGGCCCCCAAAAGTTTGGCGCGCCGCGCCACCAGATCGGATTGCTGGACCATGTTCTTATCTGTCAACGGTTGTATGCAGTTTGGGCGCTGCAGAGCCGAAGCGCCCTTGCCAATTGGCAGCGACTTCTTGATTGTACATATGGCGCGGAGGGTTACCGGCCAGCAATTCGTGCAGATTGTCGATCAAGGACTCCGTAAGTGCGCGCATCAGTTCAACGGTGTGACCCGCATTATGCGGCGTGAGGATTGCGTTGGCGCAATGACGCAGCCGGCTTTCGGCTGGCAGGGGTTCGATTGCGAAGACGTCAACTGCCGCCCCGCCGAGGCGACCTGCCTGCAGCGCGTCTGCCAGCGCATCTTCGTCGATCAATGCGCCTCGTGACGTGTTGACGATCACGGCGCCTGGTTTCATCAGAGCAAGTTCATCTCTCCCAATCAAGCTACGACTGGCACCGGTCAACGTCATGTGGAGTGATACGACATCGCTCTCACGAAGGAGATTTGTTAGAGGCACTGCGGTCGCGTCCAGGTTGGCATCCGTCACTGCGGGGTCGGCGACAAGGATTCTCACCTGCCACGGCGCCAAAAGTTCAGCCACCGCTCGACCGATGCGGCCAAATCCGACCAGCCCTACTGTCTTTCCTCGTAGCATACGGCCAAGCACCAACGGCTCGCGCCAACTTCCATTCATCAACACCGTTTGCTTTTCTGCAACACGGTGCATCAAGCTCGCAATGAGCATCACCGTTGCTTCCGCCATGCTGTAGACACTCTCAGCCGGTGCTCCATGGCCGACCGCTATGCCGGCGAGCGTTGCCGCCTTGACGTCGAGTGGATCGACGCCGATCGTCGGAAAAACAATGCTTCTTAACCTCGCTGCCTTCTTCATCAAGGCGACCGGGAAACGACCGCGCGGCGTCAGCACCAGAATGTCGACGCGGGCGGTGAGGTCTCCCCACTCTTCCGGCGGCGATCGTGGTGAAACCACTTCGTGGCCAGCGGATTTCACCATCGCTCGAGCATGATCGAGTGCATCGCGCAGAATCGCGCTCTCCGGCACTGCGACCACAAATCGCGACGGTTCTATCTTGCTCGAACGTGGCATCTGGGGGTTCACATACGTGTCCGTTCGCCAGTCGGATCGTAGAATGGAGCCAATTGAGCCACGGCAGGAAACTTCGCACCTGCCACCTCGATCTCGAAGCTTCCCTGTTTCAGCCAATCAGCAGAAGCACCGCCGGGGGCGAATACGTAACCCATGCCGAGCGATCGGTCGATGCGAAAGCCCCAGCCACCAGAGGTGATGGTGCCCACCCGATCGCCGTTGCGCCAGATGATCTCGTTGCCGATCAGGATCGGTGCGTCGTCGCCTTCCAAGGCGAACTGAACGAGCCGAGATTCTGGGGGGCGTCCCCGCTGCGCCTCGACCCTTTCCCGGCCGATAAAGTCGCCCACCTTGTGCCAGCCCACCGCGAAGCCGAGACCGGCCTCAACCGGTGTTTCGTCGGCAGTGATGTCCAAGCCCATCAGGCGATATCCGCGCTCCAGGCGACACGCCGCTACCGCATAGAGTCCGGCATAGCGCAATCCGAAGCCGGCACCTGCTCCAACGATCAGGTCGTGGAGATAGCCACACATCTCGGTAGGCACCAGGATTTCATAGCCGAGTTCGCCTACAAAGGTCACGCGAGAAGCGCGAACTGTTACATGTCCCAGGTTGATTTCGTCGGAATACCCAAAATTGAGGGCTTCGTTCGAAAGGTCAGAATCGCTCAGACTCTGTAGCAACTGCCGGCTCTTGGGGCCCATTATAGCCAAGAGACCAAAAGAATTCGTGACATCCTGAACGACAGTCGCCGCGCCTTTCGGCAAATTAGCATCCAACCACGCGAGATCGATCCTCTGATCGGCGAAACCAGAAATGACCAGGAAGCGATCCTCGGCCAATCTTGTGACCGTGAGATCCGCCTCGAACCCACCCTTCTCGTTCAACCAAGCTGTGTAAACCACTTTTCCGATCGGTGCGTCGATTTCGTTTGCGCAGAGCCTGTTGAGATCGCGGAGTGCATCCGGACCGGAGATGAGGAATTTGGCATAGGCCGATTGGTCAATCAGCGCGACATTGTCGCGGACAGCCAGGCTTTCTTCGCGCGCAAACGGATACCAATCCTGCCGCCCCAATCTGTATCGAAACTCGCCGGAATCCTTGGGCGCGTACCAAAGCGGAATCTCCCATCCGACGCGCTCACCAAAGCGCGCACCAGCCGCTTTCAGTTCATGGTGCAATGGCATCCGACGCACATCGCGAGCGCTCTTCATTTGCTTGCCGGGCCAAGGCATGTTTGACCAGATACCAATCGACTCGGTCACTCGTTCGGCCATAAAGTGGCGATTGGCTTGGAATGGCATTGTGCGGGTAAGGGCGAACGCATGCATATCGACCGGGCTGTTGCCTGAGGCAACCCATTCCGCCACGACCTTGCCCATGCCGCCTGATGACATAATGCCGCTGGAATTGAAGCCAGCTGATACAAATAATCCGCTGACCTCGGGGGCCGGCCCTATGAGATAGCGGCCGTCTGCGGTAAAACTCTCCGGCCCGACGAAAAGGGTCTGCACACCAGCGCTTTCTAGACGCGGCACGCGCTTTGTTGCCATGGCRAGTTCGTTTTCGTAGTGCTCGTAGTTCCCCGGCAGACTATCGAACTCGAATTCCTCCGGAATGCCGTGCGTGGCCCATGCCTTGCCACGCTCCTCGAAAATACCGACAAGCAGC
>NZ_JBFULQ010000626.1:0-2926 GCF_054049815.1 Mesorhizobium sp. P5_C1
GATCATGGGCTTTGCGGCCGGCGCTCGGCATAGCATCAAATCGGGGCTGCACGACAACAGCACCATAATGGCAGACGTTACCGTATCCATCGCCCTTCGCCTCCGCCACGCAATATAGCCTCAATGCTGAGACTGCGGAATGGGTTCAAACGATCGAGCCCGCTGTCTTACGGTGGCGGGCCAGGACCAAACTTCACAAAGCAGCTTGCAGAGGCTGAAATCGAGCGCTTTCCGGTGGAGGCGGAACGGCAGCACGGGAGCATCGTCCAGCCGCTTCTATCGCCTGGCAGCGACCATTGCCGGGCGCTCCAGCGCACCACGAAGCGCTATTGAAGACGGTCGAGGACATCACCGGCAAGGATGCGCCGTTCATTCAATGGTTTGGGACCGGACCGGCGCGGTCTCCTATGGCAGGGTAGCACGAGGTTGGGACTTCAGTCTCAGTTGAGCTATCGCTAATATGCCTATAGCTTAGGCAGTGCGGGGACAACCCGAAAACCTAATCCCGCAATGGCCGGTGCGGCTCGCTTACAACCCCAAGCACCCCGCCGGCCATTTCTTTTGCGTCTGGATGGCGCGGACTGCCAAAGCTGGATCGCGCGGGGACATATGCGCAGGTCAGTCAAGATTCTCGTGCCGGTCTTGGCCGTCGTTTCGACTGAGGCCATGGCTCACGAATGGTATACGGGGAAGAAGGACCCCGTCACTGGCTTCGACTGCTGCGCAGGCTCAGAGTGCGCACCGATCCCGGAATCTCAAGTCAGAGAAATGCCGGGCGGCTATATCTATCTCCCCACTGGCGAGTTCATCCCGCTTCGCCGCGTGCAACATAGCCATGATCGGCAGTATCACCGCTGCATCTATCACTCGGAATTTCTCAACCTGGATCAGGGACGTTTCAGGAAGGGCGACACACGCTGTTTCTTTGCGCCGCATATCGAGATCGGCGCTGCGTATTAAAGCGGCCCGGCATCCGGCAGCAGCGGGAGGCCAGGCACAGTGCGGGGCCTGACCTGCRCGGGAAAAAGTTCTGGGTCTGCTGTGGATCGCCCGCAACATGGCAGAGCAATTGGCCGGTAATGCTGCGGCTTGCCATCAAAAGGTGATGGCGGAGGCTAAACGCTTATACCGACAGGAAGAGGCAGATACCGCCGCCTGATCATTTCGCGAGCGAAACGATGGCCCGCTCCCCAAGTGGCGGGCTCTTTTGTCGGAAGGCTTATTTCTTGGCCCTTAATCGCTGCACCATCACGGTGGAGACTTGCCCCACCAGGATTCCGATGCCTCCTGCGATGGGCATGTAGATGTGTCTATTCCAGCCTTCTGCCTTGCAGAACTTTACAAGCAAGATAGCCAAGGGAAGACCCACCAGAAGAATGCCAAGAGCCTGCCAACGTCTCTTTTTGAGGCGCTCAATATGCGCGGACGTTTCGTCGCTCGCCACCCTCAACCCCTCCCATGTCGCACGGACCTGCCGATAGTTGCAGGAATGACCCGGCACCGCAATTGGCACCGGGCGGGTGGGGCAGGGAGGGTAGGAAGTCAGGCCGCGGCTGCCTAGCGTAGCCGGGCGTCTTCACTTCTTGGTTGCGTTAGGCCCGCCCAATTTGCTTCCTTGGTGACGCGGGTAGCATCCATCTTTCCCAGCGTCTCCGAGGCAGCCGCAGTGGTCTTGTTGAGAGTGGCCGATGGGCTTCAGTGTGTTTTCGGTCGGTTGCTCATGTAATCCACGGCCACGACCGCGACGAACGCCAAAACGACGATGGCTGTTCCAACTACCCAGATGACAGACATTTCGATCCCCCACGCGCGACTATCCTACGGCCGAGAAGCCATGGTCGCAACGGTGGGTCTTTAGGGCCAGTAAACGAGGGACTTCAGTCTTAATTGCGAGACTTCTGAAACAATATAGATTTATCATCGCGGGGGCCTTTCCCGCTATCGCGATGGCCGGTGCGGCTTCGCTTCCCCAAGCATCCCCTGCGCCGGCCATTCGCGTCGATAATCGGGAATTGTCAGATTGGATGCTGCACGCGTTAGCTTCAAGGCCAGGCGACGGGCAGACACGGTTGCGCCGCCGCCAAGATTTGATCCTATCAAGGGAAGTGTGGCAGGGGCGGTGATAGCCGGCAGCGTCTTTGCGGTTTTCTATTGGCTTGCAGGCGGCAATCACATCGCGGGTCCGATCGGCCTAATCACGATTTTGGCGTTTGCGCTGCCGTATCTTCACCTCCGGAGAAAGGAGCGGAAGAACAGTGAGGCCTTTGATACCTATTACATCAGATTGTTGGAACTTGAGAGGGCAAGAGAGAAAAGCTCGCCTGCCGTCAAACCAAGCACCGCTCCCGGTAAGCCCTCATCGCGCCTGGCGCCGCTGCCCCTGCATCCTGATCGAGACATACGACAACAGGTAAATGATCGCGATGGAACCCGTAGCGAGTACGACCCATACTCATAAGCTGCTCATGCTTCCTCACTTCCCGCCGGCGCACTCGTTGGGCAGGGTGTTGGGATGGTGGACGCCGGCCCAGTCGGAAAAGGTCCTCAAGCACAAGCTAATATAATTGAGATGCAGACGCCTATGGTGCCTGATGCCAATTAATGTTTCGCGGAGGTGGATCTTCCCGCGCTTTATCGAAATCCCGATCGGGATTTTCCGAGTCTTTGGTTTGAAGGGCAGCTTTGATAGTCCAGGCCACATCCGTTGCCGAGCCAAACGTCTGCCCACCCACTTCTCACACCCACTGGCGCTCGGAGCGACCAACGCAGCCGCCGCAACGTGGCGGGTTTTTTTGCATTTTAGACGAAACTAATATTATGGCGTCACGTTTGTATACCGGCCAGCTTGTGCCCCTCTCCGGCCTCTCTAGAGAAGCCCATCATCTGCCCGCAAGGTGTCGTGGCTGCGCTGGCCGAAGTTAATTTC
>NZ_JBFULQ010000627.1:0-2920 GCF_054049815.1 Mesorhizobium sp. P5_C1
CTTCATCGCATCACGCTCGATGGACGCAGCAGGAAAGTCCTCGATGGGGTTTACGTCTCGAACGGACTGGCCTGGAGCCCGGATGGACGGACCATGTATCACGCTGACTCGCGTGGGCCTTTCATCCAGGCGTTCGATTTTGATGCAGCGACCGGAAACATCTCGAATGGCCGCATCATCGCCCTTCTCGACGAGAGCAAGGGCCTGCCGGACGGCGCGGCCGTTGATCAGGACGGCACGTACTGGAGCGCTGGTGTTTCTTCGGGGCGGCTCAACAGAATAGCGCCGGACGGCTTAATGCTCGAACCGGTGGCTGTCCCGCTCGATGCACCCACCATGCCCTGCTTTGGGGGCAGCGATCTGCGAACCCTCTTTGTGACATCCCTCTCCCCGATTGCCTCCGGCACGACCAGCAGCGGCTCGCTGATAAGCTTCAGGGTGGCCGTGCCTGGAACACCTGTCGGGCAGTTCGGCTCCCCCCGTTGAGGCGCATCGACTTTCGCCGGCGCACCGATGCGCTCCAACCCTAGCGAAGCAATGGAACGAGAATGTCAGCCATCCAGATCGACCGCCATGTTGCAGACCTACGCGCCATCCTTGGCGACAATGGCGTGCTGACCGCCACCGACATGGCCGCTTATGAAGGCGGCGCCCGCTTCGATCAGGGAAAGTCAGCCTTCGTTGTTCGCCCGGCGACGACGCAAGAGGCTGCTGCCGCAATCTCCTATTGTGTGCGAGAGAGGGTCCATATCGTACCGCAGGCGGGAAACACCGGGGTGGTCGCGGCATCGACACCCGATGCCAGCGGCCGGCAGGCGGTTCTGAGCGTCGACCGGATGACCAGACAATTCGAACTCGACCTCGACAACCGATCCGTTCGTGCCGATGCAGGAATGCGGCTTTCAGAACTCAATGCGCGATTGGAACCACACGGACTGTTTTTCCCCATCGATCTCGGTGCCGATCCGCGGCTGGGCGGCATGCTAGCGACCAATACCGGAGGCGCACGCTTCCTGAGATYCGGCGATGTCCGAAAGAATACCCTTGGCATGACAGTCGTCCTGGCGGACGAACACGGAACTGTCCTCGACCTGAATTGCGACCTGCGCAAGAACAACACCGGTGTCGACTGGAAGCAATTGTTCATCGGCACGTCAGGTGCCTTCGGCCTGATCACGGAATGCGTTCTCAATCTGGAGAGGGTTCCCCGCCAGACGGCGGCAGCACTTTTGGTGCCAAAGGATCCGGCCAAGGTCATGCCGCTGCTCAATGCCATGGAAGCAAGGCTTGGCGCTTGCCTGACCGCCTTCGAAGGCATGTCGGGGAATGCGATCGCGGCGACTTTGGCCCATATCCCGTCCCTTAGGAACCCGTTCCAGGGCGGCGTGATACCCCATTATGTCATTCTGGCCGAGATCACGCGCAGTTGGGACCCACGTAAGGGCGAGCAGCCTCTCTCCGAGACACTGGAAAGCGTGCTCGCTGAGATCTGGGAAAGCGAGGATTGTCCGCTGGAAGATGCGATCATCGGGCCACCGCATGAGATCTGGTCACTGCGGCATGCGATTTCCGAAGGGGTCAAGCATCTGGGCAAGCTTGTCGCTTTTGATCTTTCGTTCCGCCGTGGCCAACTGATGGCGTTCTGCGAACGAATGGCGATCGACATCCCGCAGAAATTCCCAGACGTTTCCATCTGCGATTTCGGCCATATCGGCGATGGCGGTGTGCATTTCAATCTGGTTGCGTCGAAGGACGGCACCAGTGCCGCCGACAGCACATTCGAAAGACGCGTCCGCGACTGGGTGGTCGATATCGTCGTCAATGACTTCGGCGGCAGCTTCAGCGCCGAGCACGCAATCGGCCGCAAGAACCAAGCCTACTACGATGCCTACACACCCCAGAAACTCAAGGATCTCGCTTCCGCCCTCAAAGCCGTCACGTCTCCCTCCGGGATCGGCGTAGCGCGCTACCACGGAGCCCAACCAGCCTCTGAAGCCGCATCTTGAGAGATGGAACGGAAAAAGTCATGAACGGTGCCGAGAGCCTGGTYAGAACCTTGCTGGCGTGCGGGGTGAACACATGCTTCGCCAATCCGGGAACCAGCGAAATGCACTTCGTCGCGGCGCTGGACCGGATTGTCGGCATGCGCTGTGTGCTTGGCCTGTTCGAAGGCGTTGTGACGGGTGCTGCGGACGGCTATGCACGAATGACCGGCAAGCCAGCAGCAACCTTGCTGCATTGCGGCCCGGGCCTGGCAAACGGTCTCGCTAACCTTCACAACGCACGCCGCGCGAACACGCCAATCGTCAACCTGGTGGGCGATCAGGCGACCTATCACCGCCCGCTCGACGCACCGCTGACGGCCGATACCGAAGGCTGGTCGCGTCCGGTTTCGCGATGGGTCAGGACATCAGCGAGTTCGCGCACGGTAGGAGAAGATGCCGCGGCCGCCGTCGAAGCCTCGCTGCAGAGTCCGGGCGGCATAGCTACCCTCATATTGCCGTCGGATGTCTGCTGGAGTACCGGCGGCATTGTGGGGTCGTCCCGTCCCGTATCCAGCGCTCCGCAGGTGAGCCCCGACGCCGTGGTGACAGCGACGCGCCTGCTGCGGTCCGGCCGGCAGACGGCGATCATTCTTGGCGGCATGGCGCTTCGGGCGCCGCAGCTTGAACTCGCAAGCAGGATCGCCGCCGCAACCGGTGCGAGACTTTATGCGCCGGTTTCGAATGCCCGCATCGAACGCGGCGAAGGGCGATATCCGGTCACGCGACTGCCCTACTCCATAGACCAGGCCGTGAAGGTGCTATCGGACGTTTCAAACGTCATCCTGGTGGGCGCAACGCGTCCGGTGGCGTTCTTCGCCTACCCAGACAAACCTGCTTCGGCCGAGCCAAGGGATGCCGTCATACATGTCCTTGCC
>NZ_JBFULQ010000628.1:0-2889 GCF_054049815.1 Mesorhizobium sp. P5_C1
TGCCCATAGTTTAGGCAGCGCGGGGGACGTCCAAACAAAACCCGCAGTGGCCGGTGYGGCCCGCATCCCAAATAGCCCAGCCGCGGCTGGATAGCGCCTGGTTTATAGTCCTTTGCGATGCCGTCTAGAGCCATCCATATCTCGTCTTGACTGTCGATGCCGCCGCTGAAAAGGGCGATAAGGCGACGCGCCAAATGCTCCCGCGCCGGGTGCGAGCCCTCAATTCCGGCTTGCTCGCAATACTCATCTAGAATTCTGGTAAGTGTCGCCAACTGTACGTCGTCGGCTATGCCACGATTGGTCATCGCGCGTAACTCCCTTACAGGGCGAAAGCGTGATCGACTCTTTCAAGCGCTCGTTGCCTTGCTAGATCGAGCGACAAAGCACTGTACGCTTCCGACAGTCGGTTAGCGAGTCAATTTCCCGCAAAAGGAACCATACCCCGTCGCTGTCGTTGGGTCTTCAAGGGACATGATGATGACTGACGAACAGGACAAGGGACCTAGCGGGCCGGACGACCCCGTCGTGCGTCGTCTGGTCAATGAAACCGGCATCACCGAAATGCAAGCCCGCCAGCTAATCGAACTCCTAGGGGCGCATAGCTGGGCGTCGCTGTTGCGGGAAGCGCACATTCTGACCGCCGGTCAACGGTAGGCGTCTAGGCGCGCTTCGGTCTGAAAAAGAAAAGGCCGCCGATCATGGCGGCCATCTCACTTGGGCAGAAGCACCGCGAGGCTAGTTCGCGGCGGTGGCAACTCTCTTGCCGGCGTTCTGGGTAGCGTTGACGGTGTTGGCAGCATCCTTGCCGGCGCCACGGATTGTGTTTGCGCAGGCCGATACCAAAAGCGCACTGGCGAGYAGCGCGATGACTGCATATGTGGATGTTTTCATGGACGGTTTATCCCTCTCTCGGTAGACTCGCCCTACAGCAACGAAAGCCGGCTCAGTCTGGTTCCATGGCCAAGCCACAAAGAGGAAAACAGACCAAGCGCGCGAGGTGTTGGCCGTCAAGGAACAGCCGGTTACTGTCCACAGGCTTGGCGCGATATATGAGTTGGCGGCTTCTGATCGGGCCGCTCTTTGCCGAGGCGCGGGAAGAGATAGCCGACAACCGTGTTCGAGAAAAGGGCCTTTGCCATGGCGAAGGAGATCGGCGACAAGGTGAGGATCGAGGAGATCACGCCAAAGCCGAAGAGGCGATAAGGTCGTTACTTCTTCGGCGTCTGAGGTGGCACTAGTGTGACATAAGGTGTCCTCGGCTCCCTTGCCGGGCTCCCGGTAATACGGTGCCGACTCGCCGGGTGGTCCGAGCGATTTGAATTTGAAGCCGGGCCTTGGGAGGATCGATTGGGAACCCCGAAAGGGGAGGATCGAACCCCTTCGGCGTTACTAATCTTCATTGCCATTGTGACGCCTGCATGAAGCCAACCAAGGTGCTAAATATATGCAGATTGACTAAAAATAAGCAGTTCCGTTGATGTCGCCATTGCCAGTGCTTCGCGTCCGAGCTTGATCGTGCTGCAAACATTACCGGGCACACCTCGTTGGCCCGTGCTCTGCCTCCCCCGTCAGGGCGCTGCKGCAKTKTCAGGTTYGCARGGSGGYTGGCCTTTGAAGKCACGAGCAAGGCAYCCATACTTGTCGAACGTCTGMCCGGTTTCCCTCGCRGCTTTGGCCATACCRCAGSCCGAAATGGCCAGGCAGGAGAGCAGAGCAATCGCGGTTCTCTTAGCGAGCATCGATTTCTTCCTCAGTGGCGGGCTTCCGTTTTTGCCGCGTCGAGCTCCTTGAAGGCGCCAGAACCGGTAGTCGGCTTCCCGTCCAGCAAAGCGCGCCTCCAAGGCGCAGCAGGCCGCTGCGGTCGGCGCTTCAGGTCCACATTCAACGCCGGAATTCCTTTACTTGCCTCACTGCGGAACGTGCAGCAGGTCACGCAGGTGGATCGGCAAGCTGGGCGAAGCGCCCAATTCGGCGCAACTCGCCTCCCATCGCCCGAGATACTCGCCGATCGGCACACCCGTGCGGCCGGGCCAGCGGTTGAGTGCGCCGAGCGCCTCGACGCACTGCGGCGCGCGGTCGTATGCGGCAAGGATGGTCACAGACATCGCCCGGGCGAACGGATTGAGGGCGGGCATCTCAATCTCGCCGCGATGGTCGGCGAACCACGCCGCGGCGTCGCGCGTCAGCCCCTGGCTGCCGGCGAGCGCGGAATAGCCTCGGATGATATTCTCGCGGTACGCGGCAATGGCATCGCCGAAAGCGTTGTCGCCGGTGAACGGCGGGTTCTCCTTCCAGTCCTCCGCCAGACGCCCGAGGCCGCGCAGCGAGAATGCTTCAACCATCGCTTCCTCGAGCCACTGGCAGGGCGTTGCCGGCTTGGCATCCGGCTGCCAGCTATTAGCAAACACGTGGCCGAGCTCGTGTCCGAACTGGTAGGTTAGCTTCGACCAATCGCGCTCGCCGATATCGACAATGATCCAGGCCATGCTGCTGCCGTCGGGATGCAGCCAGACCGCCGGCGTGCCGGAAGTGTGCTCGTCGACACGCAGGCGCGTCGGCTGGCGGTCGGAGAGCAGGCGGACGCCGTCAAGGCATGCATGCCGCATGCGCTCGACGACCTGATCTGCCGCGCCCTCCAGCATGCGGCCCCAGTCGCCGGCAAGCTCGATGGGAGCGGTGAGGAGGATACTTGAAGTTTCCGTCATCATCGGTTCCTCGTCGCGGTTTGTTGATGCGCAACGCCCGGCCGGCCCCTTTGTTGCAGCTCCGGTTCCGGTTTTGGAACCATTTTAAGGATTTCAGGGAAGAGCAGTGACCGTTCGACCTTACGAATTTGTAAAGCAGTTCGACTTGCGCCGCGAGGCGCTTCGGCAGCAGGATCGCTTGCAC
>NZ_JBFULQ010000629.1:0-2887 GCF_054049815.1 Mesorhizobium sp. P5_C1
TCTCGTTTCCGGCCGGATCGACAAAGTGAAAGCGCCGGCCGCCGGGGAACGAGAAGATCGGCTTGACGATCATGCCGCCGGCACTTTCGACGGCGTCGAGTGTCGCTTCCAGATCCCTACTGTAGAGCACGGGCAGCGGCTTGGCGGGGGCTTCCGCCGCGTCGGCCTGGAAGCCTCCGTCCAACCCCTCGGCAAAGGCTGAGTAGGTCGGTCCATAGTCGGTGAACGACCAGGCAAAGGCAGCGCTGTAGAAAGCCTTGAGCCGGTCCAGCGTTCCGCCGGTCGCCGGCATTTCCAGGTAATCGAGTTTTCCGTGTAGTTTCATGGCGCACCTTTGTTCCTGTTATGTTCTATTCCAAAAGCTCCGGAATGGCAAGTCTTTTTGCCGCATCCTTGGACAGAGCTTTTGCTTAATCGATTGTAGCGGCCGCACAACTTTGCCGACGCCTTGCGTTTCGCACTGCAGCATCATATCGCTCCACAGTCGGACACGGCGGAACTTTCCGTTTCGCCAATCTTTCCAATCTCCTGCAACCGGAGAGCAAAGCATGACCAAATGGGTTTTCACCTTTGGCGATGGTGCGGCGGAAGGCCGTGCCGGCGACAGGAATCTGCTGGGTGGCAAGGGCGCCAATCTGGCCGAGATGTGCAGCCTGGGCCTGCCGGTGCCGCCCGGGTTCACCATCACCACCGAGGTCTGCAACGCTTACTACGCCAATGGCCGCACCTATCCGGCAGGGTTGGAAACGGATGTCGCGGTCGCGCTCGATCACATCGGACGGCTGACTGGCCGCCGGTTCGGCGATCCGTCGAAACTGCTGCTGGTCTCGGTGCGTTCCGGTGCCCGCGCCTCGATGCCCGGCATGATGGATACCGTGCTCAATCTCGGGCTGAACGACGAGACGGTCGAGGCGCTGGCCGCCGATTCGGGCGACGCGCGCTTTGCCTATGACAGCTACCGTCGCTTCATCCAGATGTATTCCGATGTCGTGATGGGTCTCGACCATGAGGTGTTCGAGGAAATCCTCGAAGACCAGAAGGGCGGACTCGGCTATGAGCTCGACACCGAACTGACGGCTCTCGAATGGCAAGGCGTCATCGCGCTCTATAAGGCCAAGGTCGAGGAAGAACTCGGCAAGCCGTTTCCGCAGGTTCCGCATGAGCAGCTCTGGGGCGCCATCGGCGCGGTGTTTTCGAGCTGGATGAACAACCGCGCCATCACTTACCGGCGCCTGCACGACATCCCCGAAAGCTGGGGCACGGCGGTCAACGTCCAGGCCATGGTGTTCGGCAATATGGGCGAAACCTCGGCCACCGGCGTTGCCTTCACCCGCAATCCCTCGACCGGCGAAAAGATGCTCTATGGCGAGTTCCTGGTCAACGCGCAGGGCGAGGACGTCGTTGCCGGCATCCGCACGCCCCAGAACATCACCGAGGCGGCGCGCATTGCCGCCGGATCGGACAAGCCGTCCTTGCAGAAGCTGATGCCGGACGCGTTTCAGTCCTTCGTCACCATCTCCGATAGTCTGGAGAAGCACTACCGCGACATGCAGGACCTCGAATTCACCATCGAGCGCGGCAAATTGTGGATGCTGCAGACCCGTTCCGGCAAGCGCACTGCCAAGGCGGCGTTGAAGATCGCCGTCGAAATGGCAAGGGACAAGCTGATTACCAAGGAAGAGGCGGTCGCCCGCATCGATCCGGCCTCGCTAGACCAGCTGCTGCACCCGACCATCGATCCCAAGGCAGCGCGCGACGTCATCGGCGTCGGGCTGCCTGCCTCTCCCGGTGCCGCCACCGGCGAGATCGTCTTCTCCTCTGCTGACGCCGAGGAGCTGAAGACGCAAGGCCGCAAGGCGATCCTGGTGCGCATCGAAACCAGTCCTGAAGACATTCACGGCATGCATGCGGCCGAGGGCATCCTGACCACGCGCGGCGGCATGACCAGCCATGCCGCGGTCGTCGCCCGCGGCATGGGCAAACCCTGTGTGTCTGGCGCAGGCTCACTGCGCGTCGACTACAAGGCCGGCACGCTGATGGCGATGGGGGCGACCTTCCGCAAGGGCGACATCGTCACCATCGACGGCGGCAATGGCCAGGTGCTGAAGGGTGCCGTGCCGATGCTACAGCCGGAACTGTCCGGCGATTTCGCCGCCATCATGGAGTGGGCGGACGCCGTTCGCCGCATGAAGGTGCGCACCAATGCCGAAACGCCGCTCGATGCGCGCATGGCGCGCTCCTTCGGCGCCGAAGGCATCGGGCTTTGCCGTACCGAGCACATGTTCTTCGATGGCGATCGCATCGTTGCCATGCGCGAGATGATCCTGGCCGACACCGAGAAGGACCGGCGCACGGCACTCGGCAAGCTGCTGCCGATGCAGCGCTCGGATTTCCTCGAACTGTTCGAGATCATGGCCGGCCTGCCGGTGACGATCCGCCTGCTCGATCCGCCGCTGCACGAATTCCTGCCGAAGACCGAGGAGGAGGTGGCCGAGGTTGCCGCCGCCATGAAGGTGTCGCCCGACAAGCTCCGCCAGCGCACCGACGCGCTGCATGAATTCAACCCGATGCTCGGCCATCGCGGCTGCCGGCTTGCGGTTTCGTACCCCGAGATCGCCGAGATGCAGGCGCGCGCCATTTTCGAGGCCGCAGTCGAGGCGGGCAAGAAGGCCGGCGCACTTGTCGTTCCCGAAATCATGGTGCCGCTGGTCGGCCTGGTGAAAGAACTCGACTACGTCAAGGCGCGCATCGATGCCGTCGCCAAAAGCGTCATGCAGGAAACCGGCGTCAAGATCGACTATCTGACTGGAACCATGATTGAACTCCCCCGCGCGGCGATCCGCGCCCATGTCATCGCCGCTACGGCCGAATTCTTCTCCTTCGGCAC
>NZ_JBFULQ010000630.1:0-2880 GCF_054049815.1 Mesorhizobium sp. P5_C1
GTCCGTGCGTATCGCGTGCTGCTGGAACAGACCGGAGGAACCAGGAAGTCGCGCTCTCGGCGATGGCTTGTGAGTATCGCCGCTGCGGCGCTCTTTCTGGCGCTGATGGCTGGCATGTTTTTTTGGCCGCAGGCGGTTGCCCTCCTGTCTGACCACGGTTCCAACCTGACCGGTTCGGTGGCGGGCAAGCCTTCCATTGCCGTGTTGCCGTTTACCGATCTCGGCGAGAAGGCGGGCCAGGACTATTTTGCTGAGGGGCTCGCAGACGATCTCATCACCGACCTCTCGAAGATTTCGGGGCTGCTCGTCATCGCCCGCAACTCCTCGTTCTCGTTCAAGGATCAATCCCTCGATCTCGACAAGATCGCGGAGCAGTTGAACGTCCGTTACGTGGTAGAGGGGAGCGTCCGCCGGGAGGGAGATTCGGTCCGCATCAATGTCCAGCTCATCGACGCCAAAACAGGAAGTAACATTTGGGCCGAGCGCTACGACCGGGACTATTCCAAGTTATTTGCCCTTCAGGACGAAGTGATCGAGCGAATCGTTGAGGCGCTTTCGGTACGTTTGACAGCAGGCGAAAAAACTCAAATCGCCCGCCTCCCGACCCAAAATCTGGAAGCATACGATTTCTATATCCGAGCCGAGCAGAAAGTGTATGCAATCGACTACAAATCTCTCGGGGAGGCTCTCTCCCTCTATCAAAACGCAATCAAGCTCGATCCTACGTTTGCAGATGCTTACTCGGGCTATGCCCGCGCCACGGTGGACGTGCTCGGCTTCGACTACCAGGTGCTCATGCTCAGCGCCGTCGCTCGCCAGCGCTCCTACGAAGCGGCAGGGCGGGCGCTGGAGCTCAATCCGCTGTCCTCGCGCGCCTATGCTGTGCTCGGCATTCTACAGATGCTGGATAGCGAATGGGACCAGGCGATCGCGTCGGTCCAAAAAGCCGTCGCGCTGGACCCGAACGGCGCGGAGGCGGAGCTCAATCAGGCGATCGTGCTGACCTACGCAGGACAGAACCTGGAGGCGCTGGCAGCGATGGAACGCGTGTTGCGGCTCGATCCCAAGCCGCGCGCCCAGGTCTTCGACTATTACGGCTTCGTGCTCTACATGAACCATCAGTACGAGAAGGCCTTGCAGGCGCTGAGCGAGGTCCAGCCGGAAGAGCGCACCGACCTTGGTCTCGAAACGCTGGCCATGGCAAATGCGCGGCTTGGCCGCATGGCCGAGGCGCACGATGCGGCCGCAGCAATCCTGAAAAAGATGCCCGAACAGAACCTCGCTGGTTATCGTGTCGTTTACGCCCACCATCGGCGGCAAGTGGACCTCGATCACCGGCTGGGCGCCCTTCGCGCCGCGGGGATTCCCGAGCGGAGCTTCGATTTTCGCGGGCGGGAAGAGGACCGCCTGGGCGCCGCCGCGATCCGAGCCCTAACGGGCGATCGGACATGGGTAGGACATCAACACAATGGCGCAGCGTTCGTCATGGAGCTGAGTGCAAATGGGGATGTCGCACTGAGCTCGCAAAGCAGCATCATCACCGGCACGTCCAGCGTGGACGGCGACCTCTTCTGCACGCAATCCACCGCGACCTTGCTCGGCCGCAAGTTCTGCGCCCCGGTCTATCGCAATCCACAAGGACGCGGCGATACCCAGGACGAGTACGCTTGGCCGGACTCCGTCACAGTCTGGTATTTCTCAGTGTCTCCGTGACGGACGCCATTCTACTTGCGGGCTCACGACATCGCGCCGGAGCTAGTTGGCGGCCGCTCTAGCCTCGAATTCCTTCGCCTCCACTGCGGGCCATTCGGCTTCCGCTTTCGCAATGACAGGCGCCGGGTTGGCATCGAAGTCTTCCTCCAGGCCCCCCTTTCCGGAGAACAGGAAGAGCTTGCCATCGACGATGCGGAAGGCTTCCGGGTCAAGGTTCGCAGATGCCTCCTTCGCTGACATTCCCCCTGTGCAGAAGCCGCCGAACTGGGGGGCGTAGCGCACCGGCTCGGAAATGAAGGCATCGCGGTGTTGGACGCTGGCGAAATACCACGTCGCCCCGAGCCACTTCTTCGAGATCTTCGGCGAACCCATGGTCGCACGACCGTCGGTGAAATACGCCACCGGATCGTAGCCCTGTATGGCGGCGTTGCCGAAATATCCGGTGTTCACCCCGTCGCCCGCGAAGGATGCCCCAACGCCGAAGAGCAAGAGGGACGCGGTGGCTACTCCCGTGCAAAGCAAACCGTCAAACGTTCTGGAACAGTTATCTGTCATGTTTCTCCTCCAGTAACCTTTCTCGATGTCAGTTGCCGAGGGCGATGCACACCTTGTACGACGACCCCATCGTTTCCTTGGGTTGGCATTTTGCGCCGTGCTTCTTGAGCAAAGCCATCACGTCGGTGCTCTGATAGAATGTCGCGCGGCTGAGAGGCGTGTACCCGTATTCCTGGATTGCCTCGACCTGTGCGCCGCGCGAGATCAACAGCTCCGCGATGGCCGATTGGTTCTCTTCTGCTGCCACATGTAGCGGCGTGATCTTGTGCGTGCTCAACGCGTCGACCTCGGCCCCGTGCTCGAGCAGCAATTTTGCAATGTCCAAGCTTCCTGAGTAGGCTGCCGCATGAAGCGCGGTGAAGCCGCGATCGTTACGGGCTTCGATGTCGGCCTTAGCCCCGATCAACGCAACCGCGACCTCGGTCTTGCCGGCAAGCGCCGCATCGATCAGCGGGGTCTCGCGACTCTCGTTGCGATCATTCACATCGACGCCTTGTGCCAGGAGCGCGGCGACCTTGCCAGCATCGCCCTCCCGCGCAGCGTCGTTGAGCGGCCCGGCCTTCACCGGACCGACGGCAAACCAAGAAATGAAAGCAACGACCAGAGCCCGAC
>NZ_JBFULQ010000631.1:0-2271 GCF_054049815.1 Mesorhizobium sp. P5_C1
TCGCCGAAGTCGACGAGACGCGGCCCCGCGACACCAACCTGTCTTCGGCTCTCCGGCTCTTTGTCCTGCAGTGGGCAAAGCGCGGCGCCGGCTAAATCTTTGACTTTACGCAATTTCGGACGGAAAACTGTCTCGCACTTTTCCTGGAATTGCTTCTAGAGGCTCTCGACCGCGTCCGTCTTTTTCCTGCGTCTGGTGCCGAAGGCAAGCAGGGTCGAGCGATCGCGTTCCTCGGCCTGTTTCCTCGACCGCACGCGCATCAGATCCTTCCAGCCGACATAACCGACCAGCTGCAGGCCCTCGCGGGTGACGACAGGCAGATGGGAGACGTTGGCCAGGAGCAGCTTGTCGGAGAGACCCTCAAGATACTCATCTGGATAGGCCAGCGTAATCTTGCTGCCGGCCAGCAGCTCGCCAAGCGTCGTGGTGCGGTGCGTGCCGGCGCGTCTCCAGCGCAGGATTGCCGGCGGATCGATGAGACCGAGCACATGCCCGTTCTCGTCGACGACGGGAAAACTTGGATGCCGCGTTTCCGGCGCCGTCAGGAATGCCGCCGCGCCATGCAGCGTCATCGCAGCAGGTACGCTCTCGACCTGAGAGGTCATCACCTCGCGCACCCTGGTCAGGGCGAAGGGATCGACACGGTATTCGCGAACCAGATGGTGTCCCCTTCTGGCGATCTTCTCGGTCAGGATCGAACGCTTCATCAAGAGCACGGTGACGGCATGTGCCGCCGCGCAGGCCGCGATCAGCGGCACCAGCATGTGCGTGTTGCCGGTCAGCTCGACGGCAAAGAAGGTTGCGGTCAACGGCGCCCGCATCGTGCCGCCCATGGTCGCGGCCATCGCCAGCAGCGCCCAGAAGCCCGGATCGGCCGCGGGCAGAACGCCGGCGAGCACCGCTCCCATCGCCCCGCCCATGATCAGCAGCGGTGCCAGCACGCCCCCGGACGTTCCCGAACCAAGCGCCACCGACCAGATGATGGCCTTCACCACCAGGAGGACGAGGGCCGCGGTGGCGACCGTGCGGCCATCCAGCATGTCGGTGATGTTGTCATAGCCGACGCCGAGCGCCTGCGGCTCGATCAGTCCGCCTATGCCGACCACCAGGCCACCCAGCATCGGCCACCACATCCAGTGAATGGGCAGCTTCTGGAAGCCGTCCTCGCAGGCATAGACCATCTGCGTCAGCAGCCCCGACAACAGGCCGGCCGCAACACCGATCGAGACCCAGCCGGCAAGGCCGATGAAGGACACCTCCATGCCGCCCTGAAACGGAAAGATCGGCCCGGGCAGATGCAGGATGGTGCGCTCGACCTCGGCAATGATTGCCGCGACCGCCACGGGAATGAAGCTACGCGGGGTCCATTCGAAAAGCAGCAGTTCGACCGCCAGCATGATGGCCGCGATCGGTGTGCCGAAGACCGTGGTCATGCCGGCCGCCGCACCTGCCACCAGCAGCGTCTTGCGCTCATTGTCGGTGACCGGCAGCATTTGTGCGATCAGCGAGCCGATCGCGCCGCCTGTCATGATGATCGGGCCCTCGGCCCCGAACGGGCCGCCCGAGCCGATCGAAATCGCCGACGACAGCGGCTTCAGGATTGCAACCTTGGCGTCGAGCCTCGAGCGCCCGAGCAGGATCGCCTCGATGGCCTCCGGAATACCGTGGCCGCGGATCTTCTCGCTGCCGAAGCGCGCCATCACCCCGATGATCAGCGCGCCGATCACCGGGACGACGACCGAGGCATAACCAAGCGGCGTGTCCTGCAGCTTCAGATCGGCAAGCGTGAACTGGCCAAAATAGGCAATGTTGGTGGCAAGCCGGATCAGTTTCAAAAGCGCGATGCCGGCAAACAGCCCCGCCGTCGCCACCACCACGGCGATGGCGGCGACGAGCAGCACCCTGGCATCGGTGGTGAAATCCCTGAGATGACTGGGATTGGAGTGATTGGGCTTCATGACGGACTTTGCTTTCTGGCGGCGAGCCGTATCTCGCGGCATGGTCGAGGCGGCCAGCCGGCTTTGTCGGTTGGCTATGTATCGTAACACGATATAAATATTCAAGTCGGTTTTGCTCGAAATCCGTTTGAGCTTTCCCGGAAAACGAACAAATGTCTGGTATGACGCAGCCGCAGAAACCACGCCCCGCCATCAAGCAGTCCGACTACCAGCGGCTGTCCGAATTTCGCTACCTGATCCGCCGCTTCCTCGAATTCAGCCAGATCCAGGCGGAAGACGCCGGCCTGACGCCGCGCCAGCATCAGGCGTTGCT
>NZ_JBFULQ010000632.1:0-2872 GCF_054049815.1 Mesorhizobium sp. P5_C1
AGGTTGACATGCCAATAAAACGCCGAAAACGGAAGCTGCGCATCGCGCGTATCACTGCGGACTTGCTGCCCGTAGTCGAGCGCCTGCTCGAGTTGCAGGGCCAACACCTCGCCGCCATACGCGGCGATGACCGGACATTTTACTCAGACGGGCGGCATGAGGAACTGATCGCGCACACAGTCGACGTCTATTCGGCGCTGAGCATTAAGCCCTGGCAGGACGCATCAGACATCATTGCCGAGGCGCTGGCCGCGGTGGAATGACCCCCTAACGCTGGCCGCAACAGCCATCAAATCACAGGAATAATTCAATGAACACCGCACGTGACCAACTCGCCACGGCTTACAAAACCATGAAAAAGGCCGACATCTCCGCCCATGCGCTGGACCTGGCTGACGAACTCGAAGGCCTGGCCGAGATGATCACCGGCCAAAACGTGATGCTTACCTCGCTTGCCGAACTCATCGGGGCGCTGAAGACGAACATCAGGGCAATCGACACGTTGGCTAGGGAAGGCAAGAAGCGCGCGGCGCGGGAAGCACTCGCGGCGCTGGCTGCCATCCCTGACATCGCTCCCGTGCCTGTAGCTGTGTTCTCGCCAGAATGGTCGACCGCGATGTTCAGCCCAGCCGAGGCCCGTCACTGATATGGCCGACGAAGTCATCGTTACAGAATTAATCATCGACAGCACGAAGTCGACGGCCGGCGCGGCTGAGTATCAGAAGGCTATGAAGGCCGCTGCGGCTGCGCAGGATGCGTTCATCGATCGTGAGCAGGCCACGACCAAGGCTATGGAAAAGCAGGCCAGCGTCATGACGATGACGTCAGGCTCGATCTCGTCTACCGCCAAGGCATGGGATCGCCTGAAGGCGTCCGTCGATCCGGCGTTTCAAGCGACCCAGCGCATGGAGCGCGCTCTCCTTACCGCCGATGCCGCCGCCAAGAAGCTCGGCGTTGATCAGGCTGAGATCAATCGCATCATGGATCTCGCTCGAGCGAAGCATCTTGCGACTGCMGTGGCAGTTGAAGAAGGCGCGTCCGCATCGGCCCTCGGCGCCACACAGATGGCCGCACTAGGCCATTCAGCACGCTCGGCAGCCGAGAGCCTAGCAATGGGTCAATCACCGATGATGGTGTTGACGCAGCAAGCCAATCACCTCTCCTACGCCCTGTCCGGCCCGCAGGGGCTTGTAGCGGCCAGCGCTGGCGTACGTGCTGCGTTCGGCACCTGGCTTACAACTTTACCAGGGCTGCTGACTGGAGCCGGCGTAGCGGCGGTTGGCGCGGTTGCGCTCTACATGGCTGCGACGCGCGAGAAAATCCTGTCGGTCGATGAGATCCTTGAGGGCCATAAGAAGCTTCTAGATGAGGTGGCTAATACCTACCCACATCTAACAGAGGCGCTGAAAAAATACGCTGATCAGGCGGCAAAGCTACCCGGCTCAGTCATCGCTGCTGACGCAAAAACCCAGATCGAAAACGACCAAAGGGCGCTGGCTGCGTCGCTGGATCATCTCAAGGTTGACCTTCGTGACCTTCAGCGTGCGTCAGACGTTGTTGGCTCGGCCGGCTCTGAAGCATTCGGCCAAATCGCGGACCAGATCGATGCAGGCAACGTCGACCTCGACAAGATGCTCGCGACTATTGGCAATCTCCGCCTTGATCCTTCGCTAACGCCGGATGCGCAGCACTACGCAGAAGGACTGCAGGCCGCAGCGCTTGAGGCGAAGAAGCTAGCGGACATCCTCGCTAAGGACCAAGGCGTCAATAGCATCTCGGTCGGCGGCCAGAAGGCCACACAGACGCTTGCCGAGGTTTCTGCCGGCTTCAAGGATGTCTCAGCGAAGGCCGGCAATGCCGACGCCACAATCGCCAAGCTATTCGGCACCATTAAGTCAGGTAGCGGAGACGGCTTTGGCGTCAGCAGGGGTTCCGGCATAGATGGTCTGGTCGGCCAGTTCGAGCAGGCTGGACAGGCGATCCAGAACATGCGTCGCGACCAAGTTCAGAGCATGCTCGAACTTACCGCGCAGTTACGCGATACCACCACGCAGGTCGATACGCTAAAGAAGGCTATCGCCACTGCGGGCGGCAAGGAGAACATAGACGCTTTCTTTGGCGATGTGTCCAACATCAAGAACGCCAATGCCGAGATTCAGAACTCGGTTGATACCGTCAACAGTCTATTTGATGCGCTTAATACTGGCGACAAGAACGCGAACGCCGTTGCGAGTGGGTTGGACCGGATACGGCAGACTCTGATCAATGACGGCTTCGGCGTCGATCAGGTCAAAAAGTTCATCGACAGCCTGATCGAAGCTCGCATGCAGTTGGATAGAGACACTGGTGCGGTGCATCAGTTGAGTGCGGCGGTCAATGCACTAAAGAACCGTACTATCACCGTAACGGTAGTCACGCGCCAGGTCGGTTCCGGCACGCAGTCGCAGTACGACGTGCCGAACGGAAGTGGCGGCACAAGCGGCGTGGGTGTCACACGCTACGGCGCGGTGCCAGGCACGCAGTCCGGCCCAACTATGACATCCAGCTCCGTGCCTAGCACTGGCTATGGCAGCCAAGGCGGCTCCGGAGATGGCGGCACAAGCCAAGTCAACGTCACCCGCTTTAGAAGCTCCAACACGATAACCGTTCAGCCGGTTCTGGATCCAGCCACCAACACTTGGAGCTATCCGCAGCGTGCCGCAGGTGGACCAGTGGCGGCTAATAGGCCTTATTGGGTGGGTGAGCGCGGACCAGAGCTTGTCGTGCCGCAGTCGGCGGCGACGGTCATCCCCAACGACAAGTCGCTTGCACTGTCACAGTCGACCATTCCAACGGCAGACCAGGACAAGCTGAACGCGGCCATCACCGATAC
>NZ_JBFULQ010000633.1:0-2868 GCF_054049815.1 Mesorhizobium sp. P5_C1
GTTCAATGTCGATATCCAGCTAGCCAAGGACTGCGGTTCGCTGGCGGTTCTGATTTCGGTGATCATCGTCGCCGGCGTCTGGGGCATCGCCATCATCGAACGCATCACCGGGCTACCGATCTAGCATCCCGGCTCCTACATGACGGTAACTAAAGGAAACCGTCATGTCTGAAGTCACAAACCTTCTGCTTCTGGAGCGCAAAGGGCTACCGGACGATTTGCGCTGGCTGGCCGAGAAATACCCGCGCGAAAACTGGCAGGGCCACGCCAACATCCGCGGCGTCGCCAATATGTGGCTGCAGCGTCACGACATGTTCCGCGAACTCGGCGGCATGCTGACCAACGGCATTGGCGACTACCGCGAAGGCAGGCTGACAGCGCCCGACTTCGCGCGCTGGTTCGCGCCACGCCTCAACCATTTTCTCGGCAATCTCGATGGCCACCACAATGTCGAGGATCATCATTATTTCCCGGTCTTCGCCAAGGCGGAGACGCGGCTGAAGCGCGGCTTCGAGATCCTCGATGCCGACCATCACACCATCCATGAAGGTCTGGAGCGCAATGCCGAGGCCGCCGACGCCTTCATCAAGACGCTTCAGAAGAGCGAAGACAGACAGCGCTTTGCCGCCGACGCCTATGCCGACGAAAACAGCCGGCTGATCGCCATGCTGACCAGGCACCTTGCCGACGAGGAAGACCTGATCATCCCACTGATCCTCGATCGGGGTGATGTCGCGCTTGGTATTGACTGATGCATGTCGCTCAAAGTGCTTGGCGGCTTTGGGGCAACGACATGCATGGAAACCAAAGGTCTCAGCTTTCCCTGGTCCGTTCCTTTTTCGCGACGTGGCGGGCGATCAGCCAGGCAAACACGGCCACCGTCAAACCAATGCCAAGCCCGACCAGCAACCGCTCGTGATGCATCAATGCCTGGCCGACGAAGTGTTCGGCCCCCAAACCAAAGACATAGCCAACCGTACTGAACAGCACCGCCCAGATCACCGATGACATGGCGTTGAGGATAAYGAAACGCGGCGCCGCGATGTTGGAAAGGCCGGCCGCGATGCCGCCGACAAGGCGCATGCCGTAGATGTAGCGGTTCGACAGCACGAAGATGTCGGGATGGGTGTTGAGCAGGCGAAAGGCCCGGCGGAAGCCAGGCCGCCTGCGCAATCTGACGACATAGGGATGGTCGGCAAAGCTTCGTCCAAGAATGAAGAAGAAGGTGTCGCCGACGAAGGCGCCAAGGGCGGCCGCCAGGACGGTATGCCAGAGCACGAAGACTTGTTGGTGCGCGAAGAAGCCACCGAGGATGGCCGCACTTTCACCCTCCGCGACACAGCCGAGGAAGACGGCGAGCAGTCCGTATTGTTCGATGAGGTGATGGATCGTTTCGGTCATGAAGACGGCTGCTGCTGCGACAGCCTTTCGTCGATCCGCTTGACGAGGTCGGCCAGCCGCGCCATCTCGTCGCGCATGCCGAGGATCTGGCCGTGGCGGAGTTCGTCCAGCTTTTCATGCAGCGCCATGATCTCGATCTCAGCCTTCAAATTGACCTCGTAATCGTGGGCGGCGTCGATGCGGTCGCGCTCGGTCTGGCGGTTCTGCGCCATCATGATCACCGGTGCCTGCAAGGCGGCGATCATCGACAGCACGAGGTTGAGGAAGATGAACGGGTAGGGATCGAAGGCGTCGCGCGACAGGAGCCAGACATTGCCCGCGGTCCACAGGACTAGGAACGCGATGAAGGTCAGGATGAAGGACCACGAGCCGCCGATGCGGGCAATCGTGTCGGCGAGGCGGTCGCCAAAGGTCTGATGGAAGGCGACGGCCTTGTTGGTGTCCCGCGAGATGGTGGTGCGTTCGAGCGTCGATTGCAGCACGCGGCTTTCGAGCTGGCTGAGGCCGTCCGGCCGTCGCTTGAGCCAGCGGTTCGCCAGGTCGTCGATCGTCTTGTTCATGGCMGTCTCCAGGGTCTTGGCTTGCCTAAAGCGCGTCGCGTTGAAAACGGATTCAAATGACGCGCTTTAGGTCTTTGTTCTCATGCATGTCGTTGTCTCAAAACCGGGGCCACTTTTGAGCGACATGCACTAAGAGGTAGAGGCTGCCGGCCCTCACGGGAAGTGTTACATTGTCGCGAACAGCGAGGGATCGATGGCCGATTTTCAGAAAATTCGCCTGCGTGCGGCAAAACGCAAGGGCGGTGAGGCGGAGCTTTCGTCACTTTTGGGGCCGGCGCCCGACAATGCCGCCGTGGCTGACATCGCCGACGATCGCATTCTGTCTGTTATGGCCGAGCGCGTCTTTGCCGCCGGTTTCGTCTGGCGCGTCATCGAACAGAAAGGGCCGGGCTTCGAAGAGGCCTTCCTCCACTTCGAGCCGAAGCGGCTGTTGTTCCAGCCCGATGATTTCTGGCACGATCTGACGGCCGACCAGCGCATCGTGCGCAATCCGCAGAAGATCAAATCGGTGCGCGACAATGCTGCCTTCGTCGAGCGAGTGTCGAAGGAATATGGCGGTTTCGGCAAATTCCTTGCCGACTGGCCTGCGGACGATCAGGTCGGGCTGATGGCCTATCTCGGCAAGCATGGCAGCCGGCTCGGCGGCAACACCGGCCAGTATTTCCTGCGCTGGCTGGGCTGGGATGCCTTCGTCATTTCGGGTGATATGGCGGCGGCACTGCGCGATGCCGGCCTCGACATCGCCGAAAGCCCGACCTCGAAGAAGGATCTCGACAAGATCCAAAACCAGATCAATCAATGGGCGACGGAGACGGGCCTGCCGCGCCGGCATATTTCGCGCATCCTGGCGATGTCGATCGGCGACAACCATTCGCCAGAAGCGCTGCGCGAATATATGGGCGACGAC
>NZ_JBFULQ010000634.1:0-2868 GCF_054049815.1 Mesorhizobium sp. P5_C1
ATGATGCGCGGTGGAGAACTGGAAAGCGACTTCATCGCCRTTGCCGCCTCGTCCCTCGGTCCGTTGACATGGGAGGACTGGAACCCTGTGGATGCGGCCCGGCTGGCCAAGCGGATCACAGAGGAATTCAGGCCACTTTATGCCATCGCCAACAGCATAGAAACGCAGATCATGGTGCCTGCCYTGGCGTCTTGTGGRGTGCCGAGCGTTGCTTTGGTGCATGAGTTTGCYGCCTACACGCGCCCKGTAGCCAAGATGCGTAACGTTTATGACTGGGCGCAGCATGTCGTATTTCCWGCCGAGATCGTTGCGCAGTCTTCGTACGATGCCTTTCCTGGCCTCSAAAGGCGCCCCGGAATTCATATCATGGCTCAGGGGCGCAGCGATCCGCCGCCAGYGTCCTCMGCCGATSAGCCGGCYGAMAAAAAAGRMGACGAGTTCCTCCTYCGTTTGCGGCCCGAGGGTGAGGAGGCCTCCTTTCTCGTRCTCGGCGCCGGCATGGTGCACATTCGCAAAGGCGTTGATCTTTTCATAAGYGCRGCYGCCACAGCGAAACGGCTGCGACCGGATGTTCGCTTTCGATTTGTCTGGATCGGTGATGGKTACGATCCGGAGAATGACAGTGGCTACTCCGCGTATCTCGCCTACCAGATAGCCCAGTCGGATCTGGRAGATAGCCTGGTGATGCTTGATCCGGTATCGGATTTGGAGCCCGCATATGCCGTTGCAGACGCCTTCTTTCTCAGTTCCCGCCTTGATCCGCAGCCRAACGTRGCCATCGATACGGTTGTGCGTGGGATACCGACCGTGTGCTTCCAGGGAGCCTGTGGAACGGCGGAAATCTTAGGGGCYGACGCTGCAACACGTCCTCTCATTGCACCTCACCTCGATACCCATGCCGCAGCCGYCATCTTGTGCGGAYTGGCRGACGACCGCGACAAGGCAAAGGCCYTGGGAGCGGAAGTGGCGCGAGTAGGACGTGCGGCCTACAACATGAGTGYCTATGTTCAACAAATCSATGAGTGGGGCAAAACATCTGCGGCRGCACTTCATGACGAGGACCTTGCCACCCTGATGGCGGCCGCTGCTGTCGATCTCGAAATGGTTCTTCCTCCAGGTACCGCGCCAATTGCCGAGTTGGAAGCCGGGCGGCGCACGCTCCAGCAATGGAGCATCATGGGCCTCTCGGGCGATTCGACAGCCAATCCACAGTTCCGCCGTCCTTGTGCAGGCTTCAATCCGCAAAGCTATGCACAAGCCAATCCAGACGAGTGCGGACCGGGAAAARCCCATCCCCTAGCCCACTGGCTCCGMGCCGGRCGCCCCCCCGGCCCCTGGTCSCGGGACGTTTTCAATCCCGTCAACRGCACTTACCGGCCGTCGGAGCAGCGTGTGGCCCTTCAYGCCCATTTTTACTATGAAGATCTGGCTGATGATYTGGCCTTCCGGCTCAAGCGTAACCGCACGCGCTGCGATCTGTTCCTRTCCACGGACACCGAMGCCAAAGCCAGACATCTTCGAGCCGTGTTTGACGACCACCACGGGTCCGTTGAAATGGCAATCGTTCCCAACAGGGGGCGCGATGTCGGACCGCTTCTTACTGAATTCCTGCCACGGCTGCTTGATGGCCGCTACGACCTGATCGGCCATGTGCACGCCAAGAGGAGCGTGGGCACGGACGCGGCTATGGGTGAGGCATGGCGCCACTTCCTTTGGGAGAACYTGGTTGGTGGCGAACACGCGATGCTCGATCTGGCTGCAGAGGTCTTCGCATCGAAACCGGCGATAGGTCTTTTMATGGCGGAGGATCCACACCTCGTCGGYTGGAACGACAACAGGGAGATCGCTGAAGATTTGGCSAGACGGATGGGCATCGCCATGCCGCTGGCGGACTTTTTCGATTTTCCGCTGGGAACCATGTTCTGGTGCCGTCCAAGCGTGTTGCTTCCGCTACGCGAACTGGGTCTCGATTGGAACGATTACCCATCGGAGCCCGTTCCCTATGACGGCACCGTCCTCCATGCGATCGAGCGCTTGATGCCGTTTGTTGCGCGCAAGGCCGGATTCGATACTGCTGGTTTGCGCGCGCCCGGCACGAGTTGGTAACAGGAATTGAGCTGACAGCCGAAATCCTTCATCCAGGTAGATCCCGTGCCGAAAGGGGTTGGGTAGCTGGCGCGGTCGTGATTCTAGAGACGGTTTCAGTTTGATTGAATCGGTAGGGATCGATCTTGTGATTCAAGATGCTGGCTGGGCGGAGCGCCAGCATCGGATGCCAAGACCCTATTCAAACGACCTCGTGTGCGAGTTGCGGCGCCGGCTGCCGCCGGTCGGACGTACCGGGAAACGGGTGTTTCGTTCGGGGTCAGCGTAGCGAGTGAAGTGCTCGCGCTGCGTTGCGAGCGCATTGATGCGCCCTGCGTCATCGACGGTCCCATCAACGCGACCAGCTTCGCGCTTGGGTCGAACAGCGCGTCGTGCCGACGCTGTCGCCCGGCGACATTGTCATGGACGATCTTGGTAGCCACAAGGGCCAGCCATTCATCGGGCCATTCGCGTCGCCGGGGCCAAGCTCTTCTATCTCCGCCCTACAGCCCCGATCTCAACCCCTCGCTGGATATGCTTCAGTCTAGCTGACACATGCTCAAACGGATTGTCGAAGCCTGATTGGAGAGAGAGCTATGTGGGCGCCAACTACCCTACCCCAGAACAACCGGCAAACTTGCGATAGGAAACTGATATGACGGATGGGGAATGGAAACTGACAGCACTGCTGATGCCTGTGGCAGTTGGAGACGGCCGGCCGCGCGGGCTCAGCCGTCATGATTCTCGTGCGCTTATTGATCGAGCTTGCGGACGACATAAAGG
>NZ_JBFULQ010000635.1:0-2864 GCF_054049815.1 Mesorhizobium sp. P5_C1
GGGCGAGAAGCTTCCAAAGTCCTCCGCCATCGACGAACTCGAGCGTTTGATGGCGACTTATCATCCCGGGCGCTAGTCTAAAGGACGGCGGTTTCGCATGATCGCCCATCACCAACAAAGCGAGAAACCGTTCAAAACGCCGTATGGGTAGGATCATCAACCCCGGTATCGCTTGAACGATCAACTGTCAGGGATGCGCTACTGGCGGTCATCCGACGAGGTGCCAGCCCCAGGTCTGAATGGACAGACTTGCAAGCGATTTGCCGTCCTTGCCCCACATAGCCCAAAGCTTATCTTGGGGAGGGCGCGCTCAGCAAGTGACGAGCTCGGTGTGGCCAAAGCCCTTGGAGTAATCGAGCACTGAGATGACCGAAGGCATCACGCGAAATATGCGCACCTGCTCCGGCGTCGGCATCGGGCCCGGCAGCGAAACTTGCTCGGGATACTTCAGCGGCAGCATCCGCAGGACCTTTTCCGCTTCGGCCCGGTCCACCACCGGCTGCGCACGCGCCGCCATAGAAAGTCCAGTGATGTCCATCACCTGTGGCGCGTCGTGATCGATGGTCAAGGACACGCGATCGTCTCGCGCCAGATTCGCAGCCTTTTGGCTTTCCAGACCGCAGAGGAAGTAAAGCGTAAGACCTTCGTTAACGTAGCCGACGGTCGTCGCCTGCGGCCAGCCGTCCGGCCTCAGCGTTGCAACCGTCATGATCCGATGCTGATCCAACAACGTCTCGATCTTGTTTCTGCTCTCTTCGTCCATCTGCTGTCTCCAAAATCATTGCTGACCGTGACCATGGTAGGGGCCGTAGGGCCGTCTCGCATTGACGCACATCAACACAATGGCGGGCAAACGCGCATCGGTCGCGTTCGCTGGCGGAACGAAAGGCAAATCAGTTGTGCCCGCTCTGCGGCAAAAGGTTCGTTTCCTTGGCTATGCTCAATGTCAGCATTTCGCAGCGCCAAGCGGACTTGGCCAGCGTGCGCAAAGCGCGGCAGGGGATTGTCGAGTTGCGGCCGGGGACGGCGAGAGCCACTCCCCGTCGACCCAATCGCTGGTTCGCAGCCGGCTCGGCACCGGCGGAAAAGAGGGAACAATCCCAGGCTCTTAAGTTACCACCGAAAGGCTCGCCGAGGTCGGCTGCAACACGCCGGGGAACGGGCCGATCCTGGCGCGATGCCCGGACTGAAAGAGGTTGCTGTGGAGGTTGGCGATCCACTGCTTGCCTTCCGTCGTTAGCTCCAGATAGCGGATCGCGTCGCCGATATAGGGCTCGACCTGCAGCGTGAAGAAATCGGTGAAGATGGCGCCGAGATCGGCGGCGGTCTTGCAGCCGAGCTTTTCCACCATCCCGATCTCAGAGAACTCGGCAAACAGCGCCGGCAGCTTGCGGTGATAGAAGGGATCAGCGAGCTGGCCAATCAGGTCCGCGGCCCTGACCAGCGCCGGCTCGGTGTTGGTGACCTGGTAGGCCGGATCGTTCGGCACCGGAAAGCGCGTCATCTCGATCGCCGCGACGATGCGCTCCTCATTGACGAACTTCGAGGAAGCAAAACGTTGGCGCGCATAGATTTTGGCGCGCTCGATATGATAGGGCGCAAGCACCGCGTCGGAGGCGCCGCGCGGTGGCGTAAAGACGTCGCCGGCCTCGTTAATGACGAAGCTGTCCTCGGTGTCGCCCTGGCACACGCCGTGGACCATGCCGATGTCGTGGACAAGCAACGCGCAGGTATAATGCAGCCAGTCATCGGGGGTCAGGGATTCCGAAAGCAGCCGGCCGCGGATGATCTGCTGGCCAGCGAGCGTAACCATCAGCGTGTGCTCGATGTTGTGATAGAGGGCATTCGAATTGCCGATGCGCTCCAGGACAAGGCGGGCCGCTCCACCTATGTAGCTCGCATATTCCGGATTGCGATGCGAGAAATACTGAAGATAGAGGTCTGACAGATAGTCGCCGAGCCGGTCGGCCATGATGGAGATTGGATTGAGCATGACAATCGTTCCTGACCGCTTTGAAGCATGACAAGTCGCGCCGCGCGGCGGCCATCCTAGCACAGTTCCCAGATATTATCTTAGGACCGAGGCCACCGAGGCAGCGGCGACTACCGAATGTCGCTGCGGTCGCCCTCGCCACTCACGAAACCGTGGCCGCTGTCGGTGCTGCACACATCGACGACACACGATCACACCCGGGACTGCACACCAGATACGGTCAAGCCGTCGGTGCCGCGCTGCGCCGCTCGAGCGCGGTCTTGCGGATGATTTCCGCGATCTCCGGGCTGCTGCTGCACAGCATTTGGAAATCCACCGCATGCAGCGACAGGAGTGAGACCATCGTTGCAGCGCTCACGGTCGCCGAACGCGGTTCGCCGCTGATCAGCGCCATCTCGCCGAAGAAGGCGCCAGGGCCAAGCTCCACCGGGTTCGGCGTCGCGACGCTGACGCGCCCCTCTACGACGAAGAACATCTGATCACCGGGTTCGCCAATACGGCAGATCACGGCGCCCGCCGGCACCATGCGAGGTCTCAACGCGCGCACGATCTCGACCAGAACGGCCGGGCCGAGCTTCTGAAACAACGGCACGGTGGCGACCAATTGCCAATTACGGACGAAATCCCCGCGACGGACTTCTTGATAGAAGCCGGTGGCAAGAATACCGGCCCAGAGCCCGAAGATGCCGATGCCACTCATCATGACCGCCCCAGCAAGGACGCGGCCGGCGAAGCTCTGCGGAATTTCGTCGCCATAGCCGGTGGTGGACAGCGTGACCACAGCCCACCACATTGCCTGGGGGATGCTGCCGAACTTTTCCGGTTGGATGTCGCGCTCGATGACATAGGCGGCCAGCGCGACAGCGAACAG
>NZ_JBFULQ010000636.1:0-2855 GCF_054049815.1 Mesorhizobium sp. P5_C1
TTCCGCTTCCATCTGGTCGCCGACCAACCTGGCCTTRTCCGCKCCGATGATGGGTTCACCATCAAATCCTTGCAGCCATCCATCGGCGKATTCGTACCAGACCTCGGGYACCACGCGCTCCTTGCCGTCCTTTCGAGCCTGCACGCCRTACATCCAAGCGTAGGTGATGCGCTCCTGGTCCTTCTTAGCCAAGGCCAWTTKCGTCTACCTCGACCCCTCTSCTCGCGAAYCCGAAAWTGCCCGCCTCGGTTTGTTTTGCCCCACCCCGAGACGGGCTGTGGAAGCTGTAGAGGCAACTTCCATGCCTTGGCCACGGGGAGCAAACCAAGGCACAGTCAAAACTTCACTCCGATGAGAATGTTCCTCRGCSAATATTAGCAATCYTTTGACAGCCAAACCGACCGGTCCAGAGCGCGGTCGCCACTCTCCKAGCCATAAACAGGGCGCGCAGATCAATGCCAGTTTATCGCTGACCGTCCGGAMCAAAGCCGACTGGCGCAGGTTAGGCCCTTASCACATGTGTGCACAAACAAGGACCTAWCCCATGAAAACCCGCCTACTTTWGGCCKCACTGGCCACAGCTACAGCTATGTCTTTCGCCCTGCCCGCCCTTGCTGCCGACAGCGCGCAASACTTTGTCGACAAGGCCGCGGCAGGCGGAATGTTCGAAGTGGATTCCAGCAAGGTTGCCGAAACCAAAGCACAGGACCAGAGCGTCAAGGACTTCGCGCACAAGATGATTGACGATCATGGCGCGGCCAACGCCAAGCTCGAGACAATCGCCGGCGAGCTGAAGCTGACAGTCCCGAAGGAACTGGACGCCAAGCACAAGGGCGATGTCGACACTCTGCAAAATGGCAAGGACCCGATCGACACACCCTACGTCCAAATGCAGCGCGATGCGCATTCCGATGCGGTCAAGCTGTACGAGAGCTACGCCAAGGATGGCGACAACGCTCATCTGAAGGCCTTCGCCCAGGAGACAGTCCCGACACTCAAGATGCATCAGGAAATGATCGAAAAGATCGCGTCCAAGATCGATGACAAATCGGCGGCCACCTCCTCGACGACCCCGGCCGTAGCCACCACCGACACCGCGAACCCCTCCGCTCCCGTTCCTGGTGCGAACAGCTTCACCGAGGATCAGGCCAAGGATCGCATTCAGGACGCCGGCTTCTCCGATGTGTCCAAGCTGGCCAAGGATGATCAGGGCATCTGGCGCGGCCAGGCGAACAAGGGCGGCAAGACCACGGCAGTAGCGCTCGACTACCAGGGCAACGTCGTTGCCGGCACCAACTAACCAAACAGAAATCAGGAGATCCAAAATGAAAACTGTGACCGGACTATTCGACAATTATGACGACGCTTCCGATGCCGTTGGCGAACTGGAAGCGACGGGCATTCCGCATTCCAACATCAGCATCGTCGCCAACAATGCGGACAACCGGCGCGACCATGACGAATCCAAGGCTGCGGACGATGCAGCGGGCGGCGCCGGACTTGGTGCCGTTGTCGGCGGCGCTGGCGGACTGCTGACCGGGCTTGGCCTCATGGCCATCCCGGGCGTTGGTCCGGTGGTGGCCGCCGGATGGTTGGCTGCCACTGCAGTCGGTGCGGTTGGGGGCGCCGTCGTCGGCGGCGCTGCCGGCGGCATCGTCGGAGCCCTCACTGATTCCGGCGTCGCAGAGGACGATGCCCACGTCTATGCAGAGGGTGTGCGTCGTGGCGGCACGTTGGTCACCGCCAAGGTAGACGACCCGCTGGTGGCAAACGCCGAAAGGATTCTGGGGCAGACCAAGTCCGTGAACCTGGAAGAGCGTCGTGGAGAATATCAGGCCGGCGGATGGACAGGTTTCGACGCCGATGCCGAGAACTACGCCTCGAATGAAATTGGGCGAGACGGCGCTCGTCGCGTCAATCGCATCTAACCGCGCGAAACTTCCCGGCCGGAATTTCGACTTTTCGGCCGGGAGACCTTCTTGGCATCAAGCCTGTCGGTCTTACCCAGCCAAAGAGCTTTTGAGCTAACGCATCAAGCCGGCTGCGCGCAGAGCGTCCTCAATCACCTTGGTAATGCCTGTGGCCGAACCGCCGCGAGCATCAGGCTGAGGCGCCTTTGCGGCATCGGCGCGTACTGCTCGCGGATTTTCCGCAGGTGCATAAGTCCTCACTGCTTTGCCCGCCGATCTTCCCGGCGCTTCCCCAGATCTGGCTTCAGTTCGGCTTGTAAGACCCCAGAAATCCGCAATATGGCGTGTTGATGAAATGCCGACGTTCAGCATGAATGGGGCGGCAACGCCCAAGCCATCATCACCGAGCGTCTGCAGTGGCGTGCCATGGCCCATGCCGGCAATCGTGTATTTCTCGATCAACTCCTTGCCGTCCGCGCCGCACCACACCTGACGTATCTGTCGATCGACCGTTTCTTTTCGGGTGGGGCTGGCGCCCACGCCGTGAACCGCTTGCCATTGGGCGAGAATGGAATCCGCGTTCGACGCGACCACGGTGGTGTCGGCCGCGCCCTGCCAGATTGAAATCTTCGGCCAAATCCCTTTGTGGGGCGAAGCTTCCGCAAGGCGCCTTTGGAGTTCAGCCTTCGAAGGGCCCCCATGGCCACGCATACGATCGAAGGCTTCCGGGATCGTCGACGCGCTGCCGTAGGCGAGCCCTGCTATGATTGCGCCGCCAGCGAACACTTCCGGATATGTTGCCAACATTGCCGCCGCCATGGCGCCGCCGGCGGAAAGACCCGTGATAAAAATGCGCCGGTGGTCGAGGCCATGCTTTGTCACCATGGCTTGGATCATCTGGCGGATGGAGAGCACTTCTCCACGGTCGCGCGTGATATCTTCGGG
>NZ_JBFULQ010000637.1:0-2850 GCF_054049815.1 Mesorhizobium sp. P5_C1
CTTCGAACTGTCGTTGGATACAGCCGTCAGCCCAAGCAACTTGATCGGGCGGCTGGTTTCCGCAAGGCTGATTTCGGTTCGCACTTTCCTGAGACTGTGGCTGTATCTGGAGTGCGGATATCTTGCGACTTCGTCGAGGTGGCCGGATTCCCTTCTCTTGGTGGTGGGCGGCAGCTCTCCGACGCATTCGACACCCAAATTCTCCCGGATGAGTCGTGCTGACCTGATGGTCCAGTCGAACGTATGCCTCACAAACGAAAGTCCGATGCCGAAAATGAGGCCGGCAACCGCCGCGAAGGCCAGCATCAGCTTCGGCCTTGGAGTGCTCGGATAGAGCGGCGCCGTCGCAGCTGTGATCACCCTTGCGTCGGCGACCGGGTACGACTGCTGGCTTACCGAGTTGGTGTAGGCCTGCAGGAAGCTCTCGTACATCTTCTGGTAAGTTTCAGCAGTCACCTCGAGTTCTTCGAGCGTCGGCACTGCGTTCGCCCCACCTTCGTCCGTGGCTTCACCGCCGACGCTGTAGTCGTGCCGTGACCGGAACTCTTGCGCCTTCGCCATGGCCTCGTTCATCTGGGTGCGCAGTTGCTTAAGGCGCATCTCGAGCCACGCGCCGCCTTCCCTTGCCGCGTCGGCCTTGGTTTCGATCTGCTCACGCACGAAGGCATCGGCCGTGGCGTTCGCAACCTTGGCTGCACCTTCGGCATCGAGAGAGGTGAAGGATATGTCTATCGCGTAGGAAACGCCGACTCTGCGGACGTCGAGGCCGTTGCGGAAAATCAACATGCTGCGCCGGGACTTTTGGTAATCGGTCAGCGTCACGGGTGTTTCAGGCACGCCTTGGCCAAAATGCTGCGCAAGCGACGTCAGCCAGGCGCTCTTCCTAAGCTCGGAAGCATCGAGCAGGACTGATCCTATCTTCTTGAATCTCTCCCGCAAAGTCGGAGTCTGCGGACGGTTGAACTGGGGGTCGTCGACGAGTTTCAACTGGTCGAGGACCATCGCGGCGATCTTTTCCGACTGCATCACTGCTATCTGGCTTTCCACCTGGGCGGTGTCCAACGACAGATCTACTTCGCCACCCTCCTGCAAGTGTTGTGGCAATTTCGGCTCGATCAGAATCTGCGCGCTGGCGATGAAAGTTGGGTCGGTGGTCGAATTGTAGAACCCGGCCACCAAGAGAGCCGCAGCAAGGCAGGCGAAGATGGTTCCAACGTAGTGCCGCAGAAATTCGGTTATGTCGGAGAGGCCAATAAACTCCTGACTGACGGAAGCCTGCTGGTCCGCTGCCGGAGGCCATTGATTGGGAAACATGCGGTTCATTCAAATTCTCCTGCAGGYGTGCGGGAAATCCTGCGCGCACGCCGTCCCCATGCAGGCGGTTCCCATGCAGGCGGTCCCCATGCTGGCGGTCGATGACATTCAGCCGATGTTTTCATTGAAAGCTGAGGCCCCTCGATCCCAGACTTGCCGCGAAAAGATTACGCCTGCGTCAGGGAAGGTTAAACGCCGCCAATTGGCGTAGGGACCTACGCCCTATGGGAAGGGAGAATGCCCGGCAGCCCTGCTCTGGTCCTGTCGACAAAAGACTTCTGCTGTTCCAGCAAGGCCTGCCGTCCGCGGCTGAGTGCCAGGTCGCGCGCAAGGGAATCGATCCGCTCGGATATGCATTCGGGGCTCTCGCCATTTTCCATGGCCTCCAAAGCGAACGCGGCGCAGTCCGTCATCCTTTCCACGGACGGACGCAGTGCCGCGGATTCCCTTTCGATTTCCACTTGAATGAGCTCGAGAAGCCGAGCCAGGCGACCGAACCGCCTTTCGTCGACATCCTCGCGGAACGGGTACTTGAATGCGGTCAGCGGCATCTTGCAGCCCACCTTTCTCGTCGGCGCCCGAGCAGGACGCACCTTATAGAATACAAGACCCCATTGCCTGGACGAGACATCCTTTCGGCCATCGGCGGTCATGCTCCTATTGGATGAGGGGGTGCAAACCAGCGCGTTAGGGCTACTCGAATTCATGAAGGGGGCTGCGTCCGGCAGCGTGCTAGGACTATTCGCCTGTAACTGCTGAGCGGAAACCGTGACCGTGACCATAGTCGGCCAAGCCAGGCCAAACACATTCGCCTTCGAAACCAGCGCCCTGGTCAAAGCCACTGGCTTCCGGGAATACGACGCGCGCTGGTGGTTCGGGCAGCCAGGTTCGGACAAAGAACCCGAACTCAATCTGATGGGCGTGCAGGCGATCGGCATGGGGCTCGGCACCCTGATCCGCCGAATGGGCGTTGGCCCGGACATCGTCACTGGCCATGATTTCCGCAGCTATTCCATGGCGATCAAGATGGCGCTGGTCTCCGGCCTGATGGCGGCCGGCGCGCGCGTCAAGGACATCGGCCTGGCACTTTCTCCCACCGCTTATTTCGCCCAGTTCGCGCTCGACGCTCCGTCGGTGGCCATGGTGACGGCCTCCCACAACGAGAACGGCTGGACCGGCGTGAAGATGGGAGCGCAAAGGCCTCTGACATTCGGGCCCGACGAGATGACCGCTTTGAAAGCGCTCGTGCTGGACGGCGATTTCGATCTCATAGGCGGGGGAAGCTATGAATTCGTGTCCGGATTTCGCGAGAGATACATCGAAGACCTGACTGCCGGAAGGAACCTCGGCCGAAAGCTGAAGGTGGTGGCGGCCTGCGGCAACGGAACCGCCGGCGCTTTTGCACCGCAGGTGCTGGAAGGCATCGGCTGCGAAGTCATCCCGCTGGACGTTGAGCTCGACCACACCTTTCCGCATTACAACCCCAATCCCGAAGACATGCAGATGCTGCACGCGATCCGGGACAAGGTTCTGGAG
>NZ_JBFULQ010000638.1:0-2840 GCF_054049815.1 Mesorhizobium sp. P5_C1
GGTGGTGACCTTGAAGCCGACATATGCCGAAGGCTGGAACCGGCGCGCCACCGTGCATTTCATGATGAAGAACTACGGCAAGTCGATGTCCGACATCGACCATACGCTGCAGCTCGAGCCGCGCCATTTCGGAGCGCTGTCCGGCCTGGCGCAGATCATGGCCCTGACGGGCCACAAGCAATCGGCGCTCGAGGCCTGGCAAAAGGTGCTGGCCATCTATCCAATGATGCGCAGCGCCCAGGACCAGGTCGCCTCACTGTCGGAAGAGCTTGCCGGCGAAGGCATTTGATGCCTCTGATCTCCCAGCCGGGGTATGCTGAGATTCAGGTCAAGCCCAGCCGTTCGCAGGCCAGCCCCACCTGAACGTCAGCATGCCCCAGAACTAATTCCGCTCCAGCCCGTATTTTCCCCGCATGAACCTGATCTACGCTGCCCTCGCCTTCCTGATGGCGCTTGTCTTCGGCCTTGTCGGCGTCACCCGCGTCGGCTCTTGGCTTATCGAGCGGCGCAATCCGCCGATCGGCGACTTCGCCGACATCAATGGCGCCCGCATCCACTATGTGCATATTCCGGCGCCTGCGAATGCCTCGCTGCCGGCTATCGTCTTCATTCATGGCGCCAGCGCCAATCTCAGGGACCAGATGCTGCCGCTGCGGCCGCTGCTCGAAGGCCACGCCGAAATGCTGTTCATCGACCGGCCGGGTTTCGGCTGGTCGGAGCGTGGCCCGGGCAACAACGAAAGCCCGTCGGCCCAGGCCATCACCATCGCCGCGCTGATGGACCGTCTCGGCATGAAGAAAGCTGTCGTCGTCGGCCATTCCTTTGGCGCCGCCGCGACCACCGCGTTTGGCCGCGAGCATGCCGACAAGACGCTTGGGCTGGTCTTTCTTGCGCCGGCGACCCATCCCTGGCCTGGCGGTGCAACCTCCTGGTACTATGATCTGACGACCATTCCGGTGATCGGCCGGCTGTTCACCGAAACGCTGAGCTATCCCGCGGGAACGCTGCAGATGGCTGATGCCACGACCTGCGTCTTCTCGCCCAACAAGGTGCCGGACAATTACCTCGCCACCGCCTCGATCCCGCTGGTGCTGCGGCCACCGGCCTTTCGTGCCAACGCCACCGACGTCGCCGGGCTCTATCGCTATGCCCTTGGTGCCGCCCCCCACTACGCCGAGATCAAGGCGCCGACCGTGGTCATTTCGGGCGATCGCGACAAGGTCGTCTATGCGCAGATTCACTCGGTCGGCCTCGTCCGCGACATTGCCGGCGCCAAGCTGGTCTGGGTGCACAATCTCGGCCACAAGCCGGACTGGATTGCCCCGGACCTTGTCGTCGGCGCCATCGAGAAGGCCGCCGGCAAGGATATCGACCTGCAGGCGATGGCCAGGACCGTGGAAGCGCGTATCGCCGGCGACGCCTATGGCGCCGGCAAATGCGCCGACCTCAAGGTGCCGCAGGCCGAACTCGCGCCGACCTGATCACGCTACGTTCAGGCGAACCTCTCTACCGGCTGCTTTGCACGTCCGACCCGACATAGGCGATGCGCAGCATGTTGGTCGAACCGGGGGTCCTCAGTGGCACGCCGGCGGTGATGATGACACGATCGCCCGGCTTGCCGAAACCTTCGTCGAAGGCGATGCGGCACGCGCGGTTGACCATGTCGTCGAGGTCGCTGGCATCGGGCGAGACGACGCAATGAGTGCCCCACAGCAGCGACAGCCGCCGCGCCGTGTTGAGGATCGGCGACAGCGCGATGATCGGCACCTGCGGACGCTCGCGGGCGGCGCGCAGGCCGGTGGTGCCGGACGCCGTGTAGGTGATGATTGCCGACAGTTTCAGCGTCTCGGCGATCTCGCGGGCGGCCAGCGAAATGGCGTCGGCGCCGGTTGCTTCCGGCTCGGAGCGCTGCGCGTTGATGATGCCGGCATAGGTCGGATCGGTTTCGACCTTGGTGGCGATGCGGTCCATCATCGCCACCGCTTCGACCGGATAGGCGCCTGCGGCGGACTCCGCCGACAGCATGATGGCATCGGCGCCTTCGAAGACGGCGATCGACACATCGGACACCTCGGCGCGGGTCGGCACGGGGGCGGTGATCATCGATTCCAGCATCTGCGTTGCAACCACCACCGGCTTGCCGGCGCGGCGCGCGGCGCGCGTGATCTGCTTCTGGATGCCAGGCACCGCCTCGAGCGGCATTTCGACACCGAGATCGCCGCGGGCGACCATCAGGGCATCGGACAGTTCGATAATCTCGGCCAGCCGCGCAACGGCCTGCGGCTTTTCGATCTTGGCCATGATCAGTGCCCGGCCGCGCGCGATCTTGCGCGCTTCGGCCAGATCCTCCGGCCGCTGCACGAACGACAGCGCAACCCAGTCGACGCCCGTCGACAGAACGGCATCGAGATCCTTGCGGTCCTTCTCGGTCAGCGCGCCGACCGGCAGATCGGTATCTGGCAGGCTGACGCCTTTCTTGTCGGAAATCGTGGTGCCGGCAATGACCGTGCAGACGATCGACTTGCCGTCGCTTCTCACCGCCTTCAATTCGAGCTTGCCGTCATCGATCAGCAAGCGATGACCAGCTTCTACCGAGCTCAGGATTTCGGGATGCGGCAGGTAGACCCTGGTTGATGTGCCCGGCTCGGGATTGTTGTCGAGCGTGAAGGTCTGGCCGACGGTCAGCACTTCCTTGCCATTGGCGAACTTGCCGACGCGCAGCTTGGGGCCTTGCAGGTCGGCCAGAATACCGATCGGCCGGCCGACCGCTTCCTCGACGGTACGGATGCGTCCGACCAGCGTGCGCATCAGCTCGTGATCGGTATGGCTCATATTGATGC